>NZ_CP101462.1:2565000-2695000 GCF_024362205.1 Exiguobacterium aurantiacum
CCAATCCCCGTCGCAATCGACGAAGTGAGGGGCATCATGAGGATGGTCATAAACGCAGGAATCGCGATTTCTAACTTTCTCCAGTCGATGTCGAGCAAAGCCGAAGCCATGAGCACTCCTACGATGATGAGTGCTGGAGCCGTGACTGCAGATGTAACGACGGCCAAGAGTGGTGAGAAGAAGAGGGCTAGGCCGAAGAAAAGGCCTGCGAACACAGCTGTCAATCCCGAACGACCACCGGCAGCTACACCAGCAGATGATTCAACGTATGACGTCGCCGTCGATGTACCAAAGATCGCACCTGCTACTGTCGCTGTCGAGTCTGCCATGAGCGCCTTACTCGCACGCGGCACTTTGTTATCTTTCATGATTCCCGCTTGACGCGCTACCGCTACGAGCGTACCAGCTGTATCGAAGAAATCAATGAAGAAGAACGTCAAGATGACGACAAGCATTTGGACAGTGAAGACGTCAGAGAAGTTGATGAACGCTTGACCAAATGTCGACGCCATGCTCGGAGGTGCCGAGATGACATCCGAGATTGCAGTCGGCGTCGGTACAAGATTAAAGATCATTCCAACGATTGCCGTTAAAAGCATCCCGATGAAGATGCCGCCTTTAATGTTTCGAACCATCAATAACGCTGTGACGACAAGACCGAATACCGAAAGGAGTGTCGTCCCTGTTCCAAGTGAACCGAGACCGACGAGCGTCGCTTCGTTTGCGACGACGATACCCGCATTTTTCAAGCCGATGAAAGCGATGAAGAAACCAATCCCTGCGGCGACTGCCATTTTAAGTGGTCCCGGGATGGCGTTGACAACTGTTTCACGAATACCTGAGAGCGTCAAAACGATGAAGAACAAACCAGAAACAAGGACACCTGATAAGGCTGTCTGCCATGGGATCCCCATACCGATGACTACACTGTAAGCAAAGAAGGCGTTGAGTCCCATACCCGGCGCAATCGCGATTGGGTAGTTGGCGAACAAGCCCATCATGACAGAACCGATGAGGGCAACGAGGCCGGTCGCCACGAAGACGGCGCCCATGTCCATACCTGCTGCACCTAACACGTTCGGGTTGACGAACAAGATGTAAGCCATGGCCAAGAATGTTGTAAACCCTGCAACTAGCTCTGTTTTCACGTTTGTCCCAAGTTCGTTCAATTGGAAGTAACGTTCAATCCGGTTTCCTGATGGTTGATGATTTGGTTCTTGCTTGAGCTGTGTGCTCATTGATTTTCCTCCTTGGCTCGCCGTAAAACGAGAAAAGGTCCCCGATCGATGACCGGAGACCCCACGCGAAACATACAGGGACATACGTCCCCAATCTATGTCTCGCCGTAGTGAAATCATTTAAGGTGATTTCGTAGAGACTCTCGGGCCATATTCCCGATATTATACGGCAAAATAATTTTTAATTGTTCGGATATGATAAGAACGTTTTTATCTTAACAACGTCAAAAATGAATGTCAACAGTAATAACGGATTTTAAATAAAATATTTAGACTTAATGTTCGGTTTTTCCATATAAAAACAGAGAGGGTTGCCCCCCTCTGCCTTTTATTCCCACTCGATCGTTGCTGGTGGCTTCGATGTGATGTCGTACAGGACACGGTTGACGTGACTGACTTCATTGACGATACGGACCGAAATCTTTTCGAGGACATCCCAAGGGATGCGGGCCCAATCCGAAGTCATTCCGTCAATCGATGTGACAGCACGGACACCGACCGCATAGTCATACGTCCGCTCGTCGCCCATGACGCCGACTGAGCGAATTGGTGTGAGGACCGTGAAGTACTGCCAAATGTCACGTTCGAGACCGGCTTTCTTCACTTCTTCACGTAAAATCGCGTCCGACTCGCGCACGATTTCAAGTTTCTCTTCCGTGATTTCACCGAGGACACGAATGCCGAGACCCGGACCCGGGAACGGCTGGCGCCATACGATATAGTCTGGCAATCCAAGCTCTGTCCCAAGTTCACGTACTTCGTCTTTGAAGAGCGTGTTGAGCGGCTCGATCAACGTGAAGTTCATATCTTCCGGAAGTCCACCGACGTTATGGTGTGACTTGATTGTTTGAGCCGTATCCGTCCCGCTCTCGATAATATCCGTGTAAAGCGTACCTTGAGCAAGGAAGTCCATATCCACAAGTTTCGACGCTTCTTCGTCAAACACATAGATGAACTCGTTGCCGATGATTTTACGCTTTTGTTCCGGATCTGAGACGCCGGCAAGTTTCGACATGAAGCGCTCCTGCGCGTCAATCTTGATGACTTTCATGTTGAAGCCGTCCGCGAACGTCTTCATGACGCTGTCCGCTTCATTTTTACGAAGCAAGCCATGGTCAACGAACATACACGTCAACTGGTCACCGATGGCACGATGGACGAGCGCTGCGACAACTGATGAGTCGACACCGCCTGACAACGCGCAAAGAACTTGCTTGTCGCCAACGATTTCACGAATCTTCTCGACTTCGATGTCGATGAAGTTTTCCATTGACCACTCACCTTTGGCCCCACACACTTCATAAATGAAGTTCTTCAAGATGTCATTCCCGTACTCTGAGTGACGGACTTCCGGATGGTACTGGACGCCATACATTTTGAGGTCGTCGCTCTTAATCGAAGCGACCGGACATGATGGGTTCGTCCCGTCGACGATGAATCCTGGCGGAGCTTCCATGACGAGGTCGCCGTGGCTCATCCAAACGGTATGTTCCACTGGGAGGCCCTTGTAGAGCGCCGAGGCTTCTGGTGTTGAGAAGAGCGTCGCTTTCCCGTATTCACGATGCGCAGCCCGCTCGACACGTCCACCGAAGTGATGCGTCATGAGTTGCATGCCGTAGCAAATTCCGAAAATCGGAATCCCGAGCTCGAAAATTTCTGGGTCACAGCGGTAGGCGCCTTCCGCGTACACACTGTTCGGTCCACCCGAGAAAATGATTCCCGCCGGAGCGAGTTCACGAATCTCAGCAGCGGTCATCTTGTGGGAATGGAGCTCACTGTATACCCCAAGGTCACGCACACGACGTGTGATTAACTGGTTGTACTGGCCTCCAAAGTCGAGCACCAAAATCATCTCTTGTTCTACTTTCACAAAACCTCCACCTTTCTGCCTTCTTCTCAAAAAAAGAGCGAGCCTCTCCCACGGATTCACCAAACCGAAGAAGAAGCACGCCCTTTTCTGTGTATACGAAACGTGCTCCTTCATAGTCGGTCCATTTACGGTGGTCCGGTAGAGACTCTCGCGCCAATTCGCGAGTATATACGAAGGAATGCTGTTCAATTATCTAACTAATGCGTCTATCTTACTGTATGCATCCGCCTACTTCAACTCATAATTCGGCGAATCATGATTTTCCAATATTCTTTATATTTTGAATTTGGCGTTTTTTCGGCATAGATGCTCTGTTCAAATAAACGGGTCAATCGCGTCATTTCGGTCGACTCATAATAAGCATCGACTTCCGCGGCGAGTTCCGATGGCGTGCGTCCATCAACTTTGAAACCTGCCCCACGAAGCCGCTTAACGAGATAGCGATGCATGGCGACGAGTCGGTTCTCATTCAACGGGCGACGTGTCCACCAAAGCATCATCACGAGACGTTCGATTGTCTTCCGGTTCCACACAAGAACAGCGACTGCGAAGACAATTAAAATCCAACCCCATACCGGCATATTCCAATTCTCGGTTGCCGCCTCCCCTGATGTGACATCGTCGAGTGCCAAATCTTCCTGTGGACGGTTCGTCGGTTCATTGTCTTGCGACGCCTGTGGATCGTTGGCCGCTGGATCTTCTGCATTCGCTTCGTCCTCCGTCTCGATTTGAAGCAGGTTGGCGTCAGTGAAACTGATGGTGGCCTCGAGCGGGACCCAGCCCGCACCTTCGACGAAGTATTCCACCCATGAGTGGGCGTGTCGGTTCCGGACGGTATACTCCTCTTCACCTTGGATAATCCCGCGTGCATCACCCATCGTGAAGCCTTTGACCCAACGCGTCGGCACTCCCCTCGCCCGGAGAAGGACGGCAGCCGAGGTCGAGAAGTTGTCGCAGTAACCAATCAACGTATCAAACAAAAATTGATCGACGTAATCGGTATCCTCTTCAGGGACAGCCACGTCTTCCGTATTGTACTGGAAGTCCCCGGTTTGGAAGTAGTCCTGGACCGCTTGGGCCTGATCATAAGGCGTCTCACTGTCGGAAGTGATGTCGGCCGACAAATCTCGAACCCGATCCGGAAGCGAGTCCGGCAATTGCAAGTATGCTTGTCGCTCTTCTTCCGTCAACGTCGTCACTGGCTCATTCAACGCCAATTGCTCTTCCGTGAAGGAAGGGACACTGTAGCGCAATTGAATCGTTTGCGGCGTCGTTTGGCCGTCATTGTCGAACACGATTTTCCCGGACGGTCGGATGTGAATCGTCTCGTTCGGGAACGGTTCTTCGATATTCCCGACTCGGAATTCGGTGCCGTTGTCCGTCTCGGTCGCCTGCGGATACTCTCCGCCATACGGGACGAACGTCTGGCGCCGGTCAAATCGGAGTAACGCCTGTTCCGGTGTCGTGTCGACATCTTGGTCGACGAGTTGCCCACGGTTGTAGTCCGAGTCGAGGACCGGGGACTCGACCCAGCCTTTGCCCGTGTAAATTTCTTTTGATTCGATGCGCCAATAGCGTGCCGGTACACCACGGGCGATGAAGACGATGCCGTCATCTTGCTCAAACGGCCCGCCGAGTTGCTCATCGTTTACCCCATAACCGACTCGACCACTACCTGATCCCTCATCGTTCACGGCGTTTTGGAAACTCGTCGTCAACCGGTCAGACCAATCGCCTTCGAGCGTCGGGGACACGCTCGCGAGCGCCAACACAACCGATGCGAGGAGCGCGATGCTGACATAACGGACGAGCGACTTGCTCGGCCGTTTCGCCAAATCGGTGACGAAGAGTAAAAAGAGTGACGCTAAAATCGCAAGGAGAATCTTCCCTTCTCCGTCATAAAGCGTCCACGTGTCAAAGTACGCCATCAATCCGAGCGTCGAGACAATCATCCCGAGGACGAAACCATAGCTCGGATACGTCCGCCCGACCAAGATGGCGAATAGAACACCAATGAGCGCCATCGCCGAGAAGAAAATCGCCTCTTCTGGCAAAGCTCCGCTCAGCACCCCGCTTAAATCGTCTAGCCAGAGGCCAAACCAGTCCAAGACACTACCGTGGTACACGTATAAGACAACAAAGAAGTTGAAGACGACCACCGTGATGAAGCCATACCAAGGGAGTAAACTCGCAAACATCGGTACGAGCAACAAGAACAAGAACGGCCAATTGACGTCGAACGTCGTGCTCCCGACAATCGGCTCGACCCAAAACGACAACAAGTAGGCGGCAAGCGCCGTATAGACAATCCGTTTCACCCACATTGTCATGTCGTCACCTCGTTTGCCGTGTACAGATGATAACTGCCTTGGGTCTCGTTCATGATTTCACGCACCCACTTCGTCTCGAGCGGGCTAATCAAAATCATATTCCCCACTTCTTGTGGCAGGTTACGTTTCACTCGTTCGACGAGGCGGCCCTCGGGTTCCGGTGTCGCCGTCAGCAAATAATGGCCGACCTCGGCGCTTTGGTCCGGCAAATGGAATAGGCGGACCTGTTCTTCGATGACATACAGTTCAAACGGCAAGTTTTTCCGTTCGAGCTGTCGGATTGCGCCGACGAGTAACGACAACGAGCGCTCGAACGCTTCTTCATGCCCGGCCGAAGTGGACGGGACAAAGACGAGCGAGAGTTTTTTCTCCTGCTCTTGGTCGAACGTTTTCGTCATCAAGTTGCCTCGACGAGCCGATGCCTTCCAATCGATCCGGCCGATGCGGTCACCGGCCGCGTATTCTCGGACGCCGCTCGTCGTGTTGGCCACTTCCGTATAGGTTCGAGTGCGTCGGTATTGTTCGCCACGCCCCCCGACTTGCTCGTCACGCGGCAAGTCGAACTGAAGTTCCGCCGGTGACACTTCGACGACCGTCTCGAGTCGCAACGTGCGTTTTCGGTCGAATAGTCCGAACACGTCACGCACATGAAGGGCCGTCCGGTCGAACACATGGATACCTCGGCGAATCTGTTCGATTTCATAATGGACCGTCTCTGTGCGCCGAAAGAAGCGGTCGACCGGGGTGACAATCACGTCTGGCGACGTCGCTAGACGCGGCGGCGGTGTCTCTTCTAATGTGACGATCCCGACGAGAAACGGATATTTTCGTTCCACTTGTAGCTCTACGTCCATCGTCTGTCCCGAGACGAGTCGTTTCGTCGTGACCCGCCGCGAGACGTTGGCCGCTGTGACCGGGTAAATCATAAAGAGGGTCCAATACGCAGCCAAGACGAAAAATGACCACCATAGTGTCGAGGCGACGATACTCCCTTCAATCCGGGCGAACGTGTAAAGTCCGAATGCCGCCGCCCACACGAGGAACAGCTTCATCCAATTTTTCATACTTCTTTGACCTCACGATCCATCGGTACCGGAAGGGAGTCGAGCCAACCTTTGACGAGATGCTCGGCCGTCTTTCCTTTATAGCGCGCCTCCGCCGTCAACAAGATACGGTGACCGAGCACACTTCCGGCAAGCGCCTTCACATCGTCCGGTAACACGAAATCGCGGTTATGGATATATGCCCACGCTTGAGCAGCCTTCATCAGAGCAAGAGTCGCACGCGGGCTACCCCCAAGGTACGTGTTCGGGTCGTTGCGTGTCTCGTGAATCAAGCGGACGATGTACTGTTTGACCGCACTCGAGACGTGAACCTCACGTACTTCGCGTTGCATTTGTTCGACTTCGTGCTTTGTGATAACGCTTTGTAGCGCCTCGAGTGGCTCTGCCTTTTCGAAGCGGGTCAACAAGGAAATCTCTTCATTGAACGACGGATAGCCCATCTCGATTTTGAGAAGGAAACGGTCGAGTTGGGCTTCTGGGAGCGGGTACGTCCCTTCATGTTCAATCGGGTTTTGCGTCGCCATGACAAAAAACGGGGATGGTAAGATTTTGACTTCCCCGTCGACCGTCACACTACGCTCCGCCATCGCCTCGAGAAGCGCGGACTGTGTTTTTGGAGAAGTCCGGTTGATTTCATCAGCTAAAACGATATTGCCCATCAAAGGTCCTGGACGGTACTCGAACTCTTTTGTTTTTTGGTTATACATTGAGATTCCAGTTAAATCAGACGGCAGCATGTCCGGCGTGAACTGAACGCGTTTGAAATCCAAATCGATGGCGCGACTGAACGTACGAACGAGCATCGTTTTCCCGACGCCCGGGACATCTTCTAGCAACACATGGCCTCCGGCAAGCAAAGCAGTCAAACTTTTTGCGATGACATCTTCTTTCCCGACGATCACCGTCTCAATGGCATTGATGATCGATTGAATGGCTGGACGATAAGACATAGCCGACTCCCCTTTTTTTCTCTAATCGCTGACGCGTTCGAAAATTGAATGTTCTGACTTTATTGTGACATATTCAAGCGCTCGTGTGAAAGAAAACCATCATGCCAATCGGTTTTCCATTCTTTACCCGAAAAAAGGCGCCTTGTCTCTGATTTGAGAAGGCGCCATTGCATTTATTTCGGGCGTTCGATTTCAAACGTTTCGCCGAGTGTCGCATAAAAGTTTCCAGCAAGGCGACTGACCGGGGCCAATTGTTCCGCATCGATGCGTCCGGCCTGATAGAGCGTCGGGTCAATGTGAAAACGGACGACGCGAGCAATTAATAAATCGGCTGTTACGATGCCGTCATGTTCGATCGGAACGTGATGATGCAATTTACATTCCATCCGAATTTTCGCTTCTTTCACACCAGGTGTCTCAATGATGTCACTCGGTGTGATGGTGAACGTCGTCCGATCGAGCTCACTTTCTTCCGGTCCCAAATTGGCTGCCGTCTCGTTGACGAGGTCCACGTTCGTCTCATCCACGATATGGATGACGAGTTCTTCGGTCGCGACCGCGTTACGGGCCGTGTCTTTCATGATACCGTTCTTCCGTTGGACCGACACCGATAACAGCGGCGGCTCGGAAGCGACGATGTTGAAGTAACTGAATGGTGCGGCGTTGACCGTCTCGCCGTTTCGGGTCGTCACGAATGCAATCGGACGTGGAACGACACTCCCGATTAAAAATTTATACGTATCTCGCTCGGTTAACACTGAAGGTTCAATCGATAGCATAAGCACCTCTCCCTTGGTCATTTCTTCTCTTTCAAGCTATCCTGTTCACTTCATTCATGTCAATCGGAAGCACATTTGAATGTGTAAGATCTATAAAACCGGGGTATATCCGTCTAGATATGACATTTAAATAGAGAATCTTTGATGGCACATCACGTGAGCAATTCGGTGTTCATCTGATTTTTCTTTTTGTATATTTCCGTTATAAGACGATTGAATTGGAGTTGGTTTTAGTTAAGGAAGGAAGTAGAGCGTATTATGGGCAAGTGGATTGAACAATTGAACAGTCGTCAAATACTCGGCATCCTGTATGGGGTCTGTATCGCCAGTCTCTTTTTAACGGCCATCGGGGCTTGGTTTGTTCGTGACAATAACGTCTCGGCCACCGAACTGATTACGCTACGTTGGGTTTGGATGATCGGGTTAGTCATGTTTATCACTGCTATTTTATTGATTGGACGTCCCTTGATCAAACGAATGATCGAACAAAACGAGAAAATGCATGCGAAGCAAGAAGAGATGCAGTCGGTGCTCGAGGCGTCTAAACAAAATGAGACAAAACTGCAATACCGTAACGAGTTGATTGAAGTGCTAGCTTCGAAAGAATCATTACTCGATTATTCTGCAGTCATCGAAAAGATCGTCTGGTTGACCGAGGCCGAGTTCGGGGCCGTGCTTCTGGTTAAGGATGATGAAATCACTTCTGTCGTACCAAAAGGAATGACGCAAGAACAACAAGAAGATTTGAAGGTGCAGTCACTCTTGTTAAAACGCGTCATGATTTCGAAATCGCTCGAGGCGACATCGAAGAAAGTGGCCGATCAGATTCACGGCTACCCGTACTACATCCACGAGACGGTCATCCCGGTAAAAGACCCGTCAGACGGGACGATGATCGGTTGCTTATACTTGGCATGTTATGACGAGCCGTTCGACGCGAGTGAAACGTCGGAACTGAACGCATTTGCGAATCAGTTGGCTATCTCGCTCTTACGGACGCGACTCTATCGCCAAATGCAACAAGACCGGAAAGAGACGGCCCAGCTCATCAATTCGGTGCGTGAAGCCATCCTCTACTTCAACTACGAAGAAGACACGGTCGTCGGCAACCGCGCCTTTATCCGTATGTTCGATGAACTCCAATTCGAATACGCGGGTTATGAAGAATTGTCGGCCGTGTCGATTGATATCGAGCAGTTTGCCGAACGTGTCGACCAACAAGACCTCTTCATCAGTTATGTCGAGCGCGTTTTCGACCAAGAACCGCCGGAAGATGGGCTATCGATTTCACTAGATCAAGGCGATTGCTTCCTCCAAGTGTATGCCGAGAGCATCTACCGGGATGGGAAAATTCACGGCACGATGCTCGTATTGCGTGATGTGACCGCCGAGACCGAAATCGACCGCATGAAGTCGGAGCTTGTCTCGACGGTGTCTCACGAATTGAGAACGCCACTGTCATCCATTTATGGGTTCACAGAGTTGATGCTCGAGCGTGATTTGAAGGCAAACCGCCGCGAATTGTACTTGAAGACGATTCACGATGAAGCGAAGCGGCTCTCTTACTTGGTGAACGACTTCCTCGACCTTCAAAAAATGGAGGCGGGGAAACAGACGTTCGAGTGGGAGACGGTCGATTTGCTCGAGCTCGCCCGCGATAGTATCAGTTTTTATCAAGAGACGACCGATTCGCATCATCTACACCTCGATGCCGATGTCGGACAAGACTTTAAAATCGAAGCCGACTTGGAAGGAATGCGGCAGTTGCTCGGTAATTTACTGAGTAACGCCATCAAGTATTCACCAGAAGGCGGAAACGTCCTCGTTTCATTAGAGCGACTAGAAGGTCAAGTCGTCATGAAAGTTCGAGACAACGGGATAGGGATCCCTTCATCTGCGCTACCGAATTTGTTCGGCAAGTTTTACCGAGTCGATAACTCAGACCGTCGTAAAATCGGCGGGACAGGACTCGGTCTCGCCATCTGTAAAGAGATCGCCAAAGCGCACGACGGACATTTGCATGTCGAATCCATTTATGGTGAAGGTAGCACCTTTATTTGTGAGCTCCCGACGTCAAAAGAGGCGATTCATCAATGAGCGCGGCCGGATTCATTCTGGTCGTGTTTTTTATATCGTCGCTTCTCTTTTTTGCAGGAATGTTTTGACAGTATCTAGAAAAAGAGTAACACCGAGAACCTGAGGCAACGTCACTACACCCTTCCCATTATTCTCGCAGGTAAATTTTAAAAAAAGAGCTATACTAGTAAGGAAGAGACAGACAAGATTGGAGGTCATGGAGTTGGATCATCGCGACCCACCGTTTTCAGAAGTAGGCGACTTTAAACAATGGGGCCGTTTTGATATAAACGTGCCACTGCAGGGCGGGCAAGCTGAACTTCAGACTGCCGTGTCGATTGTAAGAAATCATATTCCGTTGCGATTAGGTGGATTTTATATCATCGCCAGTGAAGATGGGATTTTGACGAGCGGCTCACACGACGCTAACTTACAAAAGCACATTATTCATTTGCTCCAACAAGTGCAAATGGGTCATGTGGAAGATGAGGCATTGATGAACGAGCCGATTTGGACGATTCATTATTTCACCACTCCATAAACGACAAGAGACGATTCGGGCGTCTCTTTTTTTTGCGCAAAAAAAGAACGCCTGGGGAGGCGTTAATCGATGTGAGACATGATATCGATGACTTTTTCGTAGTACTCGGTTGCCAATTTATACTTCCCATTACTTCGAAGTTCTCTGGCTAACCATAGAGAGTATTTTTGCATATACACATAATCATTATATTTTTCGAAATAGTGAACCGCTTCTTTCAGCGATTTAATCAACTCAAGCTTATCTGGAACTTGATAACAATTTTTATAAATTTCAAAATGATGATCAAATTCTTCTAATCCCGTTCGATCTCCTTTGATTTCGTACCCTTTGGATAACCAGTTTAGTATTTCTTCTACGTTGTTATAGTTTGTATATCCTTCAATCAACGACACGACGCTGTATAGCTTACTCTTTACTTCTACTTTATAATCAAAACTTTGCATAAAGTATTCAAGGGCTTTTTCTTGATCGCCTAAAGAAGAATAAATTTCACCCATATTATTATACAGCATTCCATAGTAGTCTTTCATAGTTGTGGCACTTATCACTTTTACCGCTCTATGGTAATGCGCCAATGCTTCCGTAAAGCGTCTTCGTCGTTTAAAGGCTAGCCCAATAATGATATGGCATTCAACGATTCTTTCTAAGAAGAAATGTTCTTGAAAATAATCAAGCGCAAATTTCACATTCTCGATTGCTTGAAGGTAATCTGTAAATTTATAATACATCCCGCCCATGATATATCGCATATCTGCTATTTCCCATATTGGTAGACTTGAGTGTGGAAGTTGTTCGTTCAGTTCTTCAAGTAATTCTAGTGATTTTTCTTTTTCATTCTCATTAAATAGCTTTAGACTCTTCATTAGAGTATATCTAAGGCCAGCTTCACGATTCAGCTGTTCCTCAATCCAACCAATTTCAGTAATGTACCTATTTTGTCCCCCAGGCATAATATCAAATCTAGCTAAAGCCAATAGCAAGCTAATATAGAGTTCCTTCGATTGATTGACTACGGGATTAGATAAATACTTTTCTACTTCCTGCAACTTACCTTTATCTTTTCTTGTTAAAATTGCATCTCTTAATATTTCTTCAATTTCAGCCCTAACTTTTTCAACTTGTTCGCTGAAGTCATAGTAAAGAGGAACTTCAATTCCAAGCCTCTTAAAAATCATCTCTAGTACTTCTTCACTAGCGGAAGTTTGGTTGTTCTCGATTTTACTTAAGTAAGATATTGAACAAATGCCTCTAGCTAAGACTGACTGCTTCATATTCCTACGCATTCTCTCAATTTTTATAAGGTTTCCGTAGTTGTATTCCATCCTAAGCAATAGCCCCTTCGCCCTAATTATTAGCGTTTTTTTAAATATATATAGTCTAGAAACAATCGTACCAGGAAAATCCTCTTCAAAAAACGATATTTTTGCTGTTTTCCCACTATTATTTTCCCAACTGGTAGCAGTCCGTTAGACTCTTTAATCATGATAGAATTTAACTAGTAAATAAAAACCTTTACGTTTTTTTAGGTAAAACGATTCATTAAAAATTAATCATAGGATTTATATTTTCGGAGGTGTATACATCAGATGGGAAAATTAAATTTTTTACTTGCGGAAGATTACATTAAACCTAAAATTTATTTCCAATCTAAACAAGCTCCACTGTTTAATACGTCTTACTCCTATGCTGATCGCAGTCAGTTTGAGGGGCTAGAGCATTTGACCCAATTGTTGCGTTCTCCTAAAGGATTTATACTAAACGCTTTTCAAATTGACTACTATCAAACTTTGCCACAATTGATTGCTAGAACACTTAAAGAAAATCGATCATATAAAAAACTATACATTCTCGGACCGGAACTGTCTCTCTCTATTCTAAAGCGCAGTTCAAAAACCGTCTATGAGAAACACTTTCAAGAATTTGGTTATATAAATGTAGAACGGGATTTCCAAGGCGTTTTGCGTCAATGTTTAGCTTTATTACAAGAAGGACACATCTTATACATTCTTCCTGAAGCGTCAATTTGTTGGCGCCCAGAATATTTCCAACCATTAGAAAACACACTCACCCCTCTATGTAGCACATTACTCAGTCAAGAAGCGCACGTCCCAATTTTATCGTCTTCTACTAAAGAAGGTTCTGATAAAGTCATCTTGCATGAACCGAATATGCCACAACAGTATGTAGGAGATTTGGAGTCGCGTATTTACCAACAATCAGAATCGGTATATAATTTACTAGAATCTCCAGTTTCTGACTACTGAGTACCATTACACTAGAGATCGTAGCTTTCAACACACCAATATATTTGATGGAGGGATTCATGATGAAAAAGATTACAGGTCTGTTATTCATCGCAGCAGCAGTATTACTATTAGGCAGCTCAATCAAACCAATGGGTGAAGACTTCCCACGCCTCGCTAAGTTTGATACACCAATTCAAACGTTTGGTGAGGACTTCCCACGTCTCGCTAAATTTGAATCAACGATTAAACCAATTGGTGAAGATTTCCCACGCTTGGCAAAAGTTGAATCGACAATCAAACCACTCGGTGAAGATTTCCCACGCCTTGCATAATCCTTTAAAAGAGACGCCCTGCGCGTCTCTTTTTTATTTCCGAAACGTTGGAAATAATATTTTTGAAAAAAAGTCAAACAATTTACATATTAACCTCCATTTTTTTCTTGTTTCCTTATATAATAACGAAGACATGATAACAATTTTTTATATCATCACAAAAAGGAGCGGATCTTGTTTGAACATATCGAAACCATCTTGGAATCTTAAACTGCTACTTAGCTCGTCTCTAGTTTTAGGAGGAATGGTTGTCGCTCCATCTGATTTGACATCAAAATACTTCAACACAAGTCAAGTTGAAGCTGCCTCTACCTATACAACTACTGCTAACTTGAACTTACGTAAAAGTGCATCCACATCTGCCACAGTGCTCCTGACTATCCCTAGCGGTAAAGCCGTCTCTTACCTCGGCACTTATGGCTCTTGGTACAAGGTCAGTTACGGTGGGAGAACCGGGTATGTTTCTTCACAGTATGTAAAAGTCTCAACAGCAAGCACTGTGACTACTGCTTCTTCAAAGAAGTACACTACGACTGTCAACTTAAACCTACGTAAGAGCGCATCTACGTCCGCTACAGTTCTCGTGACAATCCCAAACGGTAAAGCCGTCACTTACCTCGGTACATATGGCTCTTGGTACAAAGTCAGTTACGGTGGAAAGACTGGCTACGTTTCTTCTCAATACGTTAAAGTTTCAACGACTAGCACGACAACGACAAGTTCTACAAAAACCTACACGACTACCGTCAACCTGAACCTACGCCAAAGCACCTCTACATCCGCTACAGTCCTCGTGACAATCCCAAGCGGCAAAGCTGTCACCTATCTCGGCACTTATGGCTCTTGGTACAAAGTCAGCTACGGTGGCAAGACTGGATATGTGTCTTCCCAATACGTAAAGGTTTCAACAACGACGACACCGACGACGTCCACAGGAACGGGACGGACGATTGTGATCGATGCCGGACACGGCGGAAATGACCCTGGAGCTGTCTACGGCTCAACATACGAAAAAGTGATTGCGTTCGATATTGCCGCACGTCTCGCGAGTACGCTCTCGAATACATATGGCTATAACGCACGGATGACACGCACGAACGATGTCTACTTGTCACTCGCACAACGCGTCGAATTGACGAAGTCGTATAAAGGCAGCGCCTTTGTCAGCCTTCACGCCAATTCATCAACGAATACGTCTTACCACGGCCATGAAGTACTCGTACCGACCGGGGAAAGCTATACGACGAACCCATACATCTCGGCCAGCCGGAGTTTAGGCGCGTCCATCAACCGTGAACTGGGAGCACGCATCCCGACAATCCGCAACCGCGGCGTGAAATATCAAAACGTTTACGTTGTCGGAAAGAACAGCGTCCCTTCGACACTCGTCGAATACGGATTCATTAGCAATGCGAACGACCGCTCGCATTTGACGAGCACCACTTACCGGCAACGGATGGCAGACGCCACCGCTTCTGGAATTCATCAATTCATGAGCACTTATAAATAAGCAAGAGACCTGACCGCATATGCGATCAAGTCTCTTTTTCTGTAGTCGTGCAATGCCAAATCTTATGCGGTGCGCCAGGCCCCCAGTAATGGTCAAGCGTCAACGCCGGCGGCCCGAGTCGCTTCTCCCAATAGGCTTGAGACGTCGGGAAGCCGGCATCCAAGTAAAACGCCGCTTGTCCATTCGCAAACATTTCCCGTTTGACGTTCTCGATTAAGAAGTGACCGACCCCTTGACGCTGAGACGCAGGCGACACATATATGCACCCGACTTCCGGCGTGTTCGGTTCGACGTCGACATGGGCCGTGATGATGTCATTCGGAGGTAAAATTGCAGCTGTGCCCACGATGACGCCGTCTTGTACGACAACAAAAATTTGAACGGTCTCGTCCTCGAAACTGTCTTGCACGGTCGTGTTCAATCGCTCTACTTCTTCATCCAACAGGTCAGCGTCCTCGAACTGTTCTCGACGAATCAAATCACTCAGACTCTCCATAAATAACCGTTGGAGCGGTTTGACGTCTTCACGTTCAAGCGGGCGAAAATTCAATGTCTCCACTTCCCTTTAGTCCTGAATTGTACGTGCTAGTCTTTACCCGCGTCCCGATTCGGCGTAACGTTCGCTTGATGTGACCCTTCCACCGCTTCAAGTTGCTCCAGATGATCATACCCGAGGTGCCCATGTGTCTGCCAAATAAGAATGATTGCGGTCGTGACGAGCAACAGCGTCAAGTGAAGAAACCCAATCGGGAACGCGCCTGGTTCAATCAATGGAATGAGCGCGAACGAGACGTTGAACATCGTGTGTAATACGAACACGGCCCATAAGTTCATCGTCGTGACGTTATAGAGCCACGAGATGATGAATGTGAATGCGAGAATCGCCATTCCATACGCCCAAAATGGGATGAATGATTGCCCCGTCCCGTCCATAAAGATGAGCGGGATATGCCAAGCAGCCCAGATGACACCAACAGACAAGCTCGCCTTGACCGGCGTGACGTTCAGTTGGAACGCATCAAGCAAATATCCGCGCCAGCCATATTCTTCTTGGATTGTCCCCCCGAGGAACAGCATGTAGAGGAAATAAGGAAAGACGAGCCAAGGCCGTTCGAACAACAACGCCCCATCGGCATCAGACCACCAGTAAGCAATCAAAAATAGCATAGGCAAGAACAAGACCCCGATCGCATAGTATCTTCCAGCCATCCGCCACTCGAACCCTCGCTTCCATAGCGTCTTGACGCCTGACCAGCCATTCTCTCGGAGCGCCATATAGCTTCCGGCCAGACTCGGACCGAACGCTCCAATCACGACAATCACCTGGATTGGTAACCGGCTCCACATATACAGCCCCCACCACGCCAGCCACGAGAACCCGAACGCGATGAGGAGAAACAAGATGATTTCTTTTTTTGTTGGAATCAATGGTTCCCCCTCCTTCTACACGTAGTTTACCCGCTTTCGGAACGACTTCCCTATTTCACCCGAAAAATATTTTCAACAAGTGAAGCAAAATGATAGGTAGGCTTTTGTTTTGCAGGGTATAATTAGAATTACTATAAAAATATATTCTTTAGCGAGGTACACATGGAACCAGTAGTCGAACACTCGATGAGTCATAATATTTTTCTTGTGATTCTGTCTTATATTATCGCCGCTGTTTCTGCTTACGCCGCCATCGAGCTGGCACGGCGTGTCAATTCAGCGAACCGTTCCGTCCAGAACGTGTGGATCTTAGCTGGAGGTGCGACGCTAGGTCTCGGGATCTGGTCGATGCATTTCATCGCCATGCTTGCGCACGAGATGTTGCGACCGGTCACCTATTCAGTCCCGCTCGTCATGTTATCCGTCATTATCGCCATGGCCGGGTGTATTTTCGGCTTCTTGATCGTCTCGCGTCGCACGACCCGTCCTGCTCTAATCGGTGCAGGGGTCGTCATGGGAAGTAGTATCGCCAGCATGCATTATGTTGGGATGGCCGCGCTCCAAGGCGTCACAACTGCTTACAATCCGTGGCTGGCTGCACTATCAATCCTGATTGCGATTGGTGCCTCGTTCGTCGCTCTATGGATTGGATTCTTTTCAAAGTACACACAGAAAAAGATGCACCTCGAACTGAAAGTGTTCTTCTCTCTATTGATGGGGGTCGCCATCTTCGGGATGCATTTCGTCGGTATGATTGCAGCAACGTTCACGCTCGTTGATACAGACAGATCTTTCGCCAATGCGATCGAGCCTTCCCTTCTCGCCTGGCTCGTCACGGCAATCACGATTCTGTTGTTCGCGATTTTCTTCCTGTCGCTCACGCTCGACCGTCATCTACGCAGACGTGAATTTATTCAGGCGACGATTCTTGATTCCACGACGGATGCGGTCGTCACGACGACAAAGGACGGGATGATTCAATACGCAAATACAGCATTCTATCGCTTGTTCGATGAAGTCGTGGAAGACGCCTTCTTCCAGGACTATCATCCATCGCTCACAATCAACCAACCGTTTTACGAACCACGACGTGTCGATCTCGACGACCAGACGATTGAAGTGACGAGCTATCCGCTCCAAGGCGAGACGATGGACCAAATGCTTTGGTTCCTTCGCGACGTCTCCGAGACGATCGCCTCGCAGCGCCTTGTCGAACATATGGCGTATCACGATACGCTCACCGATTTGCCGAACCGGCATAAACTCGAACGTATTCTCGCCGAGCATATTCAAATCGAGGATCCGGTCGCATGCCTATATATCGATATCGATCGTTGGCGCTTCTTGAGCGATATGCTCGGGCATCACGGTTCGGACGAATTGACGATGCAAATCGCCGAGCGTCTGCAAGTGACAATCCATCCGGACGACATTTTGACGCGCGTCGGTTCATCCGAGTTCATCATCCTGTTGTTCGACAAGCGGAGCACGCTCGCCAAACAGAAAGCCGAGAAGTGCATCAAAGCGATCTCACAACCGTTCGATATCGACGGGACGACCGTCGAACTGACGATGAGTGCCGGAATCAGCCACTATCCGAAAGACACGACGTCAGCCGAGGAACTCGTGCAATACGCCCGCCTCGCCGTCCACGAGTCGAAACGGACCGGAAAGAACCAAATCAAAGAGTTCGAAGACGAGTCGAAGCATCAAATCCTTCGGACTGTCGAGATCGAGAAGGCGCTCACCCATGCGCTCGACCGAAACGAGTTTTCACTCGTCTACCAACCGAAAGTGTCACTGACGCAAAACCGGCTCGAAGGTGTTGAAGCGCTCCTCCGTTGGAACAACCGCGAACTCGGTCATGTGTCGCCGACCGACTTCATCCCGATTGCAGAAAACACAGGTCTCATTCACCCGATCGGCAGCTGGGTCATGCGCGAGTCGTGCCGGGCATGGGTCCGGTGGAACAAGTCAGGTGTGAAGCCGTTCACCCTTTCGGTCAACGTCTCCCCGCTCCAGTTCGTACGTGAAGACTTCGTCGAGTCGCTCCAGGAGATTCTCGACGAGACCGGGATGGACCCGATGTTCCTCGAGCTAGAGGTGACGGAGTCGTCGATGTTGTCTTATGAGGCATCGACGCGGGAGAAACTCACCCAGCTCCATCAGTTCGGCATCTTGATCTCACTCGATGATTTCGGGACGGGCTACTCGTCGTTCCGTCAATTGCGAGAGCTTCCGGTCCAAGTGTTGAAGATCGACCGGTCGTTCATCGTCAACTTGTTCACGGACCGAAACCAGGAAGCCATCGTCCGCTCGATGATCCAACTCGGCCATAACCTCAATATGAAAGTGCTCATGGAGGGCGTCGAGACGTCGGATCAGCTCGAATGGTTGCTGAACGAGCAATGTGATTACGTTCAAGGTTATTACTTCAGCCGTCCCCTTCGTGAGAAGGACGTCGTGAAGCACATCAAATCGGTCACCACTTATATCGAATTCGGGAAGACCCGCGCTTGATGAGACTGCAGCCCTGCGCTGCAGTCTTTTTGTATGTCAAAAATCTCCCATGCCGCTCGGGCACAGGAGATTTGATTTATGAGACTTGCGCTTTTTCTTGTTCGCGAATCAAGTGGTATTGTTCGAGGATCAACTTCGTGAGCGTATCGTCCTCGTGCAATTGTAGATATTTTTCCACCGTCGAGACGATGCCGTCTTCTTCGATAGACACATAAAGTTCAGAAGATTCTGAATCCTCAGGGTTGTAATAGGTCAAGGCAGCCGCGATTCCGTAGGCTAGTTCATTCGGTTCGATGCCGTTGTCAATCAGTTCGCGGGCCGGTTTGACAAGCCGGTCACTCGGTCCGAGTTTACGAATCGGCGAACGGGCGACACGTGAGACTTCATCTTTCAACTTCGGATTCTCGAACCGCTTGATGATCTTTTGAATGTATTGGCTATGTTCTTTCGCCTCGAATCCATACTTCTCGAGCAGGAGCCACCCAGTCTCATACAAGGCACCTTGTACAACTTGACGGACACGGCGGTCTTTGAGCGCTTCGTCGATTGTCGCTTTCCCGAACAAAGAACCGATGTACGACGCGATGGCGTGGCCAGTATTGACCGTGAACAGCTTCCGCTCGATATATGGCCCAATCTCGTCGACCCACGTCACACCTTGAAGCGGGGGCCGCTCGGCCAATCCGTTCGTCTCGATGACCCATTCGTAAAACGTTTCGACCTCGACGAACAGCGGGTCTGCGTGTTGCTGCAGCGGGACGATCCGGTCGACGGCCGCATTCGGGAACGAGACGTTCGCCGTCCCGACCCCGCCTGATGTCTCGATTGCTTGATGAAGTGATGCACTACCACCAATCATGTTCTCGCACGCAATCACATACACCGGGGCCTCCGTTTCACGGTCACGTAGTCCTGCACTGATAAGTGGCGCGACTTTCGGCAGAAGCGTCGGTCCGACCGCGGTCGTGACGAGATCGGCCTCCGCGATGAGGCTGATGACACGCTCCGGATCGGTCAAGCTGTTGACGCCGCGGACCCGGTCGACGACGACATTCTCGACGCCTTCTTCGGCAAATCCGACTTCATAAAATCGTTTGTCTTCTAACGCTTGGATGACGGTATCGTTAATGTCGACGAACGTGACCTCGTAGCCACTCTGATTGAGCAACAATCCGATAAAGCCCCGTCCGATATTTCCTGCCCCAAAATGTACGGCTTTCATTACGCCACCTCTTCCATGAATAGCGACAGGATCTCTTCTTTCGTCTTGGCCTGTACGAGGCGCTCGACGTTATCCTCATCTGAACAGATGACCGCGATTTGGGACAGGAGTTCCAAATGTTCGTCATCCACCCCGGCAATCCCGATGACGAGTTTCGCCGTCTGGCCACCGAAGTCGACCCCGGCCGGCACTTGGAGGATAGAAATCCCCGTCTTTTGAACGGCGGATTTCGCTTCCTCGGTCCCGTGCGGAATCGCGACTTGGTTCCCGATATACACGCTCGAGAGCGCTTGACGCTCGTGCATCGCTTGGACGTAAGCCGGTGACACGCAGCCGGCTGCTTCTAACACTTGACCGGCCGCATCGATCGCTTCGGCCGACGTGTGGAACGATTGGTTGAGTCGAATCATCTCTGTCTGAATGAATGGCATTTTAGTTCCTCCTATACCTTAAAACCTTGTCTCTGTCTGCTTCTGTTATGAGATTTTGCTGCGCTCTGCTTTAATTTCTTCGATCAATTGATCGTAGTAGTCTGCGTTCAAGAAGTTCGTGACCGAACGATGAATCGCATCCGGCACTTGTGCTTCGGCCCGGTCCGTCAAATCCTCATGGGTGATGACGAATTGGGCATCTTTCGGCAATTGGCTGATTGATGTGTTCGTGACTTTGATCGGCAAGTTCGCTTTATTCACTTTATTGCGCAGCACCGATGCTCCCATCGCGCTCGAACCCATACCGGCGTCACAAGCAAAGATGATGTGATCGACTTTATCGAGACGGTCGTGGACGAGTGCTGACGCATAAGACTGTTTACCTTTCATCGCGCTGACGTTTTGTGTCGCTTCTTCAAGTGACACTTCTTCTGCCGCGCTCGATTTCAAGATGACACTTGCCACGGCGAACGTGACCGCTGCCGACAAGAGAATCCCTGTGACGAGTCCGAGGTACGAACCGCGTGACGCCATCGCGAGGATTGCGAAGATACTACCTGGTGACGCTGGTGCGACGAGACCGACATCGAACAAGACGAATGTGAAGACGCCTGTTGCGCCCCCGGCGATCATCGCAAGGATCAAGACTGGCTTCATCAAGACGTATGGGAAGTAAATCTCGTGAATCCCACCGAGGAAGTGAATAATCGCTGCCCCTGGTGCTGTACGTTTGGCCGCACCTTTGGCAAATACCATGTACGCGAGCAGTAAACCAAGACCTGGTCCTGGGTTTGCTTCAAGTAAGAACAAGACCGATTTCCCGGCGTCCGCCACTTGATCGACACCAAGCGGGCTCAAAATCCCGTGGTTGATGGCGTTGTTCAAGAACAAGATTTTCGCTGGCTCGATGAATAGACTTGCGATTGGCAACAGCTTCGCGCCGACGATCCAGTCGACACCGGCTGCCATGACTTTATCAAGGCCGCTCATGATTGGACCGAACACTTCAAAGCCACCGATCATGAGAAGACCACCGATGATACCGACCGAGAAGTTGTTGACGAGCATTTCGAATCCAGCTTTGACTTTTCCTTCGATGAGACGGTCAAACTGTTTAATGACATATCCACCGAGTGGACCCATGATCATCGCACCGAGAAACATCGGAATGTCCGTCCCGACGATGACACCCATCGTGGCGAGTACCCCGACGACTCCGCCTCGTACGTCGTGAATCAACTTACCGCCGGTGAACCCGATTAAGAGCGGTAATAGATACGTGATTGTCGGACCGACGAGTTCTGCTAATTTTTCATTCGGCCACCAGCCCGTCGGAATGAAGAGGGCGGTGATAATCCCCCAGGCGATGAAGGCACCGATGTTTGGCATGACCATCCCGCTCAGGAAACTCCCGAACCGTTGTACTTTGACTCGAACCCCGCCCGAGCCAGCTTGCGCATTCGCCATGTATAAAACCTCCAGTCGATTATTGTGAAAGGTAGATTGTTGTAGTGTAGCTAACCGGTTTGTGCTCTACACTCGTATTGTAGTCTCATCGTAAGCGCTTTCTCAATTCAATCCAGTTCATACTTTGGCAACATTCTGTGCCAAATAAAAAAATGACCACGGCGGGTCATTTCTCGTGCAACGTGTCTTGAATCATTTTCTTCATACATTCATGAAGCAAGAGACGCAGTTCTTTCTTTGATCCGTTACTGTATAAGTTCATATGTCGTTCGCTCTCAATCAATGATCCGCTGACAGCACTCAAAAATTGGAGTTCGACGTCCTCTGCCTCTTCCGGAGCGAGCAGGACGAGCAAACGCGATACCGGCTCGGTCGATTGGTCCATCATGAGGAGCGGGATCGAACGGTTCAAATCGAAGGCGAACACGCTCGCCCGTTCGATTGACGCATGACGTCCATGGAACAAGGCCAATTTCGTGCCCGGAATCCCGAGCCCCGCCACTTCGTGACGTCGGAGCAATTGGGCTGACAATTGGATGCCGCTTTCAACGAGTCCACGCTCTTCAAGATGCGTCCCGATATCGAGCAAGATGTCTTCAAGCCGGTCGCTATTATCGAGCGTGACGAGATCGAACTGTCGGTCCATCCGTTCGAACGTCTCGACGAGCGCACTGAGTTCATTGAAGTCGAGCATCGTCGAATGGCTCTTCTCTTTCGTCTGGAACGACTGCGGGAGTGACAACAGCAAGTGACGGACGCGTTGCACTTCTTCGTTCGTCAACAGCGGGTTGACGATGAGTGTCGGCACCGATAGCGGCGGCAACGGCACGGTCGACAAGATGACGTCATAGTCATCGAGCCGATGCTGTTCGAGACCGAACAACGACGAGTTGACGACGTCTTGCATCTCCGGGAACTCTTGTTTGACCCGGTTGACGAGCATCTTCGAGGAGCCGAGACCGGCCGAACAGACGACGAGGGCACGATACTCCCGGCGCCGGACCGGCTTGACGAGCGCGGCGGCGAAATGCATCGCCCAAAACACCGTCTCTTCTTCCGTGAACGTGTTCGTCCCGAAGACGATATCGGCCGCCTGTTGGATGGCCGACCGTAAATGTGGATAGTCACGGTCGATGTGCGGCCGGACCGTGTCCGTATCCGGAAGCACCTGGGTATTCATGCTCGATAGGATATGGGCGAGGAGCCCTTTCTCGAGCGCGGCATCGTCCGTGAAGGCGAACCCGTGGATGAGCGAGACGTGATGGATGAGCTTATGGACGCGAATCTGCATGACCCAACGTTCTTCTTCGTCTTCTTTCATCTGTTCCTTCAACGACCGGAGCCGATTCGCTTCCTCGGCAAACCAGACCCGCTCTGCCATCGAGAACGGCGTCCCGAGCGCCGTTTCCATGTCGTGTGCGACTTTCAAATAATCATCCGAGCGTCCTTTCGTATACATCTCGAGGAAGAAACCGGCGTCCAGACGGGCTTGTTGCACACCATAGGCGAACGTCACCCGCATGATGGTCCGGTCATCCATCCGCTCATACGGATGTTCCTTTAGATAGTCGTAACCGTCACGGAGCGCCTCGAGCATGACGTCACACGGAACCGTCTTTAAAAACGCCGGTATATAGTCATCCTCACCGCGGACGAAACGATAGAACGCGAGCGTGTCCCAATGGGCGAGGAGCGCATTGATCATCAGCTTCCGCTTCTCGGCTTCAAGGCCGAGCACACGGGCCCCGACCCCTTTCTTCCGCTCGACTTCGAGGTGATACTCGTCGAACCAACGATCGAGTTTCTCGAGGTCTTGTGTGAGCGTGCTCGGGGAGACGTGCATCTGTTTCGCGACCGCCTGCAGTTTGAGCGTGTCTCTTTCAAATAAAAGCCGCCAGGCGAGCTCGAAGATGCGATCCTCGGCCGTCGGAATCGCTTCGGCCGACAAGATCAAGTCTTCGCGCAACTGTTGCTTCGCATCGGAACGACCGATGAGACTGAGACCGTGCCCGCGCTGCCAAGCGAGTTCTAACTCGAACTCGCGCAAGATGCCCTCGAGCAGTTGACGCTCCCGTTGAATCGTCCGCTCAGACAAATTGACCGCTTGCGCGATTTCCGCGAGCGGTGTCGACGTCTCCGTTGCCAATAGATGTAGTAAAATCGAGCGCTCCCGGGCGCTCCACTCATGTTTCATATGCATTCACCCATTCCTCGACGAGTTGTCGATATTCCGTGAGCGATAACATGTGTCTGACCGAGCGAACGTGCGCGGTCGGATGATCGATCGTCGCTGTCCCGGCTTGATAGATGATCCAATCCACGTCTTCCGGGACGTCTCGATACGTGCCGTGTTGAATCACACACGACAATTTCCCAGAACACGCTTCGGCAAACAGCTTCGCCGCCATCGCGCTCGTGACGAACCCGCATGGACAGGCAATATATACGTTCATGTCAGACCTTCTTTCATCGCTTATCTTTATATAACCATACGATGCAACCGCTTACTTCACCTACTATTTTGCTTGTTGGCAAAGATATCGGCAAGCAGTAAAAAGCATCTTTCCTCAATCGGAAAGATGCTGTGTCTAAAGTTAGGCGGTCTTCATGCGATTTCGTGTATGAATCGACTTCATGACGGCCCGGGCAATTGGTTGGGCGAACAACAGCTCGACCCAGAACGCGATGCCAAAGTTACGGAACCACGTCGGGAAGAAATGTTGTAGCGTATCAAAATTGATTTCCCCCATTCCAATCCAAGGTCCGAGAATCGTCATGAACAACGAGATCAGCGAGACGTTCAACACGATGTTCAATAAGATCCGGGCGTTAAAGCCGTCCATTTCTCCGGCAAATCGTTTGAACAGGAACCCGGCTACCGGTTTGACGATGAAGCGAATCAAAATCATGAGCGCAATCCAGGCGAACGGGATGATTTTGAGCGTGTCGATATAATGGGCGACACTAAAGCCGCGTTCCATCCCGACGATGATCGGCGCAATCGTGTTCACGGACAAGATCGAAATAATCAGCATGAACAAGACGCCTTCTTTAGGATTTTGAGGTAATCGGTCTTCTTGGTACATAAGTAAGCCTCCATACAACATATGATTTCAGAGGGTAGACGTATCTTGCGACATATATTTTCGGTCTGAGACCGATATCTCTACGAACTGATTGTCATAGTGTAGCAAGTTGGAGGCTTGCTTCGTAAGCATTATTTTTAAAATTTATTCGACCGTCACCGATTTCGCCAAGTTGCGCGGTTTATCGACGTCGCAACCTCGAGCGAGAGCGGCGTAATACGCCATGAGTTGCACCGGTAGCACCGTGATGAGCGGCGCGAGGATCGGTTCGACGTGCGGCAAGATGAACTCGTCGTTCTCGTGCTCGACGCCTTGCATCGAGATGATACACGCGTTGGCACCACGGGCAACGACTTCTTTGACGTTACCGCGAATGTTCAAGTTCGTCTTCGGTTGCGAGATGAGCGCGATGACCGGTGTCCCGTCTTCAATCAAGGCAATCGAACCGTGTTTGAGCTCTCCGCCCGGATACCCTTCTGCTTGGATGTACGAGATCTCTTTTACTTTGAGCGCGCCTTCGAGACAGACCGACGCATCGAGTCCACGTCCGATGAAGAATGTGTTCGGTGTCGTCTTCAAGTAACGGTCCGACAAATCTTCGAACAGCTCTTTTTGCGACATGATCGAGTCCATGATTGTCGCGACACGCGCGAGTTCTGGCATCAATTCGAACGGCAATTCTTTCCCGTTCGCCCGAGCGATGTCGTAGGCGAGGATCGCGAGCACGGCGATTTGGGCCGTGTATGCTTTCGTCGACGCGACCGCGATCTCTGGGCCGGCGTGGAGGAGCATCGTCTCGTTCGCTTCACGCGAGAGCGTCGATCCTGGCACGTTCGTCATCGTCAGCGCCTTGTAACCGCGCTTCTTCACTTCGACGAGGACGGCCCGGCTGTCGGCCGTCTCTCCCGACTGTGACAAGAAGACGAAGAGCGGACGTGAACTTAAGAGCGGCATATTGTAGCCGAACTCTGACGAGACGTGGACCTCGGTCGGGATGCCGGCAATCCGCTCGAGGATGTCTTTTCCGACGAGCCCAGCGTTATAGCTCGTACCGCAAGCGACGATATAGATGCGGTCCGCTTCCGAGACGAGCGAGCGCACGCCTTCCGTGAGCTCGATGTCACCGTTCTCGTTCTGGTAGTGCTGGATGATGTTGCGGATGACGGCCGGCTGCTCGTCCATCTCTTTCAACATGTAGTGCGCGTACGTGCCCTTCTCGATGTCTGACGCATCGATCTCGGCCGTGTACGGCGCACGCTCGAGGACGTCACCGTCGAGTGTCTTGATCGTCGCCGATTCGCGCGTCAAGATGACGATTTCGCCGTCGTGGAGCTCGAGGTACTGGTCCGTCACCTGGAGCATCGCCATCGCGTCAGACGCCACGACGTTGAACGTGCCGTCCCCGAGTCCGACGAGGAGTGGTGACTTGTTCTTGCCGATATAGAGACGTTCTTGATCTTCCGAGTCGATCATCGCGATCGCGTACGAGCCGTGGAGCTCAGACAACGTCTTGCGGAACGCCGCCTCGACGTCATTTAGCACGACGAAGTTCTTCTCCATGAGCTGGACGATGACTTCCGTGTCCGTCTCCGAGAGGAACGGCACGTCGAGCGTCGCCTTGATCTGCTCGTCGTTCTCGATGACACCGTTGTGGACGAGCGTGAAGCGGCCCGTCGTGCTCTGGTGCGGGTGGGCGTTCGGGACGCTCGGCACGCCGTGTGTCGCCCAACGTGTGTGGCCGATGCCGATGGCGCCTTCCGCTTCGACCGGTACGATGTCACGAAGTGCGGCGATGCGACCGACTTCTTTGAATACATGGACATCATCACCGACGAGCGCGATTCCGGCTGAGTCGTAGCCTCGATACTCGAGCTTCTCCAACCCTTTCAATAAAATCTCTTTCGTTCCGACTTGACCAATCATTCCTACAATTCCACACATACAAAAATCTCCTCTATATTCGATTTCTCGAAAAAGGAAACGGGCTTTTTAGAGTGCTGTCAACGTGTTCCTCGTTGTCCGTCCGGTCACCCGAACGTTTTAGAAGAACACTTTTAGTCGTGACAGGCGACTAGGAGGCATCCGCCGAAACATCGATTACCCCCACCTCGTCAACTCCGCAGAGTTCTGGCGCTTTTCCTTCATAGCTGGCCGTTTCTCCAGATACCCTTTCATGCTAGCCGGTCTCGATTGAAACCGAAAGCGTTTATGTCACAACCGAATCCGATACTTTTTTACTGTTCATGTAAAAGTCACCACTTTCACTAAAAAGCTACTTTTTTGAACAGGCTTGTCCCGGCGAGCTCGTTCGGGCATGATGGAAGTATCTATTAGATGGAGTGGAGGAATGGCTATGAATATCGTCTTTCTCGTCATCGGCATCATCTTATCGACCGCATCGAAATGGCTGCAAATCGAAGGACGGAGTGAAGTCGGGGATTTTCTCGTGTTTCCGGCCGCCTTTTTCTTGGCGCTCGCGCTCATGTTCAGCTTCCCGTTCTTTAAAGAATGGTGGGACGACCCGTCGCTCCGTCCGAAGGCGTATCGCTTTGCCGGGCTTGCTGCCGGCGGCGTCTTGTCATTCCAGCTCTTCGCCTGGCTCCTGTTCGGACAAGGCGAGTGGATCGGAAGTATGTTCTTGATCCCTTTCTTCATCTGTCTCTACTTCGTCATCCGTACGTTTAAATGAAAAAGGGGGAGCGCCTAAGCGTTCCCCCTTTTAGGTGATGTCGAGGTCGAGTAAGACTCCATAGTGATCACTCGGCAACACGTCGGTGTCCGTGACGGACGTCTTTCCAAACACGTCTACGTTCGAGATGAAGGGGACGTCCCCTTCATCGTGACGCAATAACATCCAATCATAGCGCGACGGTTGTTTCAGCAAGGAATCCTGCTTCAAATACGGGTTATGTACATAATCCAACGTCGGCTCATCCCCACCACGACCACACAGGGCGACATCCATCCACCGATGCCCGGTCAAATAACGATGGATCTCCGACTGAGGGTCGTCATTGAAGTCCCCGCACAACAGCTCGTAACGTACTCCCGCTCCAATCCACTCGCGGACCGCCCGCACTTGTGCTTCCCGAATGTCCGGCGACCGCCAATTCAAATGGACGTTCGTCAACCCGAACGTGTGGCCTGCCACTCGGAACGTCACCCGCATCGCACAGTAGTTCGCTTCTTCCACATCGTGGTGCCAAATCGCATCATTCATATCGAGCGGAATGTGACTTAAGACCGCGAGTCCTTCATCGGGTGAGTCCGGATAGGCGAGAAATATGCAAAACGGATAGCCCGTTTCGTTGGCAATCTGCTCGGCTACACTGATGCCTCGCTCCCCTCCTACATGCGTTTTGACTTCTTGAAGCGCTAGTACATCTGCGTCAATCATCTTCACTGTGGCACAGATGGACTCAATCCGCTCCGACCATAACGTCGGATTGTTCCAAAGGTTGAACGTCGCAATCTTCATGTACTGGCTCCACTTTGTTGCACATCTGTCAGCACAAATTTTTCGTTTTCTTGAAGCTGTCGAATCGTCTCGTTCAACTCACCGACCGTGTTGTCTAAATAGTAACGGTCCGGTGCACCCGAGTTTCGAAACTCGTTCCGCAATATGAGGACCCGCTCCCCCATCTGCGCATCGCTCGGCCGGTGTTGATCACGTTGGACGTGAACGTCTTGATCTGCCCATAAGATGACGTAGCGCACTTCGATGTCCTGCTCGATCCAGTGAGCCGTGTAGCGCTTCACGTCTTGCCAAAAGGCGACCCAGTCCACGACGACGTCATACCCTGCCTCAAGAAAATTTTCGGTCAACGCGACGATGTTTTTCCACACCAGGTCGTTCGCCCGCTCGGACTCCCACGGTCTTTCACGACCGGACACCGTCATATGACTGATGTCATCCCCAGACACGTATGCACTCTTCTCCATAGCTTGAGCGAGCCGTCTCGCCGTCGTCGATTTCCCGACACCGGCCGGACCTGAAATGATCCATACTTTCCGATTCATCATTATCCTCCTTAACATATAAGAGGAAGCGCCTAAGCGCTCCCCCACTTTTGTTCTTCTTGCAATTCGGATTCCGTGACGTAGTTGTCATCGAGTCGAACCATATGCCGCTCGTAAAGACGATGCTCGAGAATAGCGAGCACGTATCCCCCTAACCCAATCAAAGCGAACGTTTGGAGTGAAATCAAATCCGTGAGCAATGCGTAAACCCATAATATGAAGAAGGGTAACGTCACGAGCCCGAAGATGGAGTTAAGATGGATGAGGCGTTTTGCTGCATCCGACTTCAAAAACTGCTTTTTGATGTTCTCTCGTTGCCACATCTTACGAAAATCAGGCAGACCCGCTACGACGCTGAGGAATATGACCGTCATTGGTGAGAGCCAATTATACTCTAACGAGAAAAATAGAAGAGCGGCAAACACCGCTGACAAGAACACGTGCGTGGAATGCTTTCTCTGATCGAACGCCGTCAATTCACGCATTTGGCTCCGTTTATCCATGACCTTGCTCCTGTTCAATGTCGCGCGCTTCCCGAATCAATTTCAAATCCTCTCCCGTCAAATAATGACCGTCATGCTTTTGGATGATGCGGTCGAGCCATCTGCCGAAAAAGGCTGCTCCCCAGAAAAAGGCTTGCGACAACAAGAATGCCTGGAACGTTTGTGGTTGTGTCGTCTCATAAAATACGACGATCCCGTAGTATCCGATCGCGCTAAACCCAATCAAATAAACCATGTACCGCAGCGTTAGCAGCTTGCGTGCTTTTTCGTTTTTCACGAACCGGAGCCACATGAGGAATCGAGTGGTTTCGATGCTAATCAACATAGCGAAAATCACAACTAAAAACACTAGGAAAAATGAATCGGGCATCTCCCAGTACGATGCGTAAACGAGCATCCCAACGATTGCAGAGACAGCCACGATACCAAAACCCCAACCGGTCCACTTCTCAAATCGAAGAATCGTATCAATTTGTTGTTTTGATTGTGGTGATAACTCCATTCAACTCATCCTTTCGAGTATTTCATCATATGCCGGCATCATCGAATCACACGCCGTGTTTTTTGCTAAATGACAAATTCGAACCGTTTTACCAACTTCTACTTTCAAAATCGTATTGATTTGTAATTTTATTCTTGGTGATAGTTCCATGAGTCTTTCTCTTTTTCCAATATATCTGAATAGGTTAGCAACTGCGGTTGATGCAGATCGATTCGTTGTTTCCACTTTTTCTCCCGATAAGATCCTGTTAAATTCCAAAGGGCGACTACGCCGCCAGTTAAAATAAAGGCACCCTCGTTTACGTACAGCGGAATGAACAGCGCAAATAATGAAGCGGCCCTAATCCAGCAGTCAACGAGTCGGTAACGTAACACCTGCACGACAGCTTGATGTTCGGCAAAATGACGTACGACTCGATACTCCATGTATCCTTTATACGCCATTCCCATAGATACGACCAACATGACTGGGATGACCCAGGTCGCCTGTGTCCATAACATAACAACTAACGAGATCAGGAAAATGAATAGTATCGGCCAGCCAAAGAGCCGTTCGAATTGTTTGGCACGTTCTAACGAGATATCAAATTGACGATCCATTTGGAACCTTCCCTTCAATCACTTCCTCATACGTCGGCAACTCTGGTTCGACCTGTTTGAGTTTTTTGACAAACCACTTCTGCCGAATCGGACTCAAAGCTCCCCATATCCCAAAAAAGAGACCAATCAAGAGACCAAGATTTTCCGCTGTCAGCAGCGTCACCATGAGTGTCGTCAACAAAAACGCGTCCACCAGTTCAAAAACGTATTGGAGAATGAGGATCCGATGCGCCTTAGGATGCTCCGTCATCCTCCACATGATGCGCATTTCTTTATAGCCTGTCGCGATGATTATGAAAGAGACCGAACCCATGATGGGAATGAGCCACATTTTCTCCAGCAAGAGGGCGACGATGACGGCTGTGACATATAGTATCAACACCGGAACACTATATCGCCGCATCTGTTGAATCCAGTTCACATCTCGCTCCATCCGTTATCCCTCCTTGTCCAAACTTAAATACTCAACATCCTGTCGCTTCGATTGTGTTTCAACGTTCCACGTCCATAGCAAGGCTCCTCCGATGAAGATCATCACGCATACGTACGCCACGTTTGATGTGAACAAAATCTCATGATTCAATACAAGAAAAAATGCGACACTGTTTATTCCGTCTCGAGCAAGTTGGCGACGATACAATTCCTTCAATTCTGGATGGAATGTTAGGCGCATACGATAGCGTTTCATATATAAAAAATTGAATGGAATGAGTGTACACGCGATGTACAGGGCGCCCCACTTGAGGTCATCCGTCCACAAACTAACCGGTAGCATCAGGACGAAAAGCGTTCCAAAAAGACCAAAGATCCATTGCTGGAACAGACGATTCCATGCTTTCTCTTGTGTCATCCGCTCATTCATCGCTTTTGTCGTTCCTTCTCTGATTGCTCTAACAATGGGACACGTTCACTTAACTGCTTCTGGAATGATCGACCGAACACTACCCATAGGAGCAGTACAATGAATATCGTCAAACTGTCATATTGCAAGAAGAGGAGCGCTGCGGTTATTGAAATGAGAATCGTCGAGTTCACCAAATCAGATACGAGATCCCACTTAAGTAATCGCACTAAATCTTGTTCGCATATATGTGCACGCCGCATTCGATACGTTTTCACATCCAACACAATCATGGCGATTCCAATCACGACAAGCGGAATGGTCAACCATAAATAACTTCCGAAGAAGGATATGGCGAGCGCCATCAATGCGAACGCAAGGGAAGCATAGCTTATGCGAAGAGGTGACTTCCCCCATGTATCCTCCTCCATATACCAACGTGTCTCTTTCACTTAAGGCACACCCTTTCATTACAATGCTTACCTTACTGATACGTGCCCTATCACCTAATTGTTTCATATTTTCCAAATATTCTCGCAATGAATCGTTCGACGTTTTTCAACAATTGCCGAAGGATTGTCCGCCATCCATAGATGATTTCTGATATACTGATAGCGTATTCATACCTACAAATTTTTATGTGAAAGGTGCAGACCCTGATGGCTCCAAAGTATAAACAAGTCGCTGAACAGATTGAGACGGACATTATGAATCACGTCTATCAACATACGAACAAGCTCCTCACCGAGGACGAATATGCTACGAAATACGGCGTCAGCCGCAATACGATTCGAAAAGCGATTGAGATTCTCGTCAACAAAGGTTATGTCTATCAAGTCCAAGGGAGCGGCGTCTTCGTCCGTGACCATTACATGAGCGATTACGTGAACCTCGAGAAGTTGCAAGGTCTTACGAGCGACTTCAGTGGACGGAAAGTCGAAACGCAAGTCCTTGATTTCGAATTGACGACAGCGAACGACGAAGTCGCCGAGCGAATGAAGTGCAACGTCGGGACACCCGTCTACTACGTCAAACGTCTCCGACTCGTCGATGACCATCCGTTCTCGGTCGAGGATTCGTATTTCCGGAAAGATCTCGTCGTCTATCTCGACCGGAACATCACCGAGAAGTCGATCTACAACTACTTCCGCAACGATCAAAAGCTCGCCATCGGTTTTGCCGACCGTGTCATTTACGCCGATTTTTTGAACGCAGAAGACGCGACACTGCTCGGACTGAAAGAGAACGACCCGGCCCTCCTCGTCGACAACACCGTCTATTTGACGAACGGTCAAATCTTCGACGTATCGCGCTCGACACATCATTTCCGCCATGTGAAGATGCTCAAAGTCTCTAACATCAAGTCCTAAACGCGCTCGAGAGATTGTTCTCGTGTGCGTTTTTTTATGTTCACATTTCGGACGAAAAGAAAGGGTTTACATGTAAGCGGTATCGTGCTACTATCAACTTGTAGAATTTGTACCTATGAATTTTGGTTATCCATACAAAAAGGAGAGATACTATGGTTTCTGAAACAATCGAAATTACTCCCGAAGATATCTTCGGTTTAATCGCCCTTTCAGGCGACGCCAAAGCGAGCTACCATCACGCGATGCTGTTGATGCAAGAAGGCAAAGCAGATGAAGCGGCTGAAGCAGTAAAAGCTGGTGACGCGACTTTGAAAGAAGCACACGCCATCCAAACGAAATTTGTCACACTCGAGGCACAAGGGAAAACGGCTACAGTCGGCGTTCTCATGGTGCACGCGCAAGATCACTTGATGAACACCATCCTCGTTAAAGAGATGCTCGGCTATATGATGAACATGCAAAACGAAATCAACCAATTGAAAGGAATGGATCAAAAATGATGAAAATCGGACTCTTCTGCGCAGCAGGTATGTCAACTAGTATGTTAGTAGAAAAAATGAAAGCGGTTGCCACTGAACGAGGCATCGATGCTGAAATCGCTGCTTACCCAGAATCAGAAATGGAAACGTACGTGGACAACCTCGACGTCGCGCTTCTCGGACCACAAGTAAAATACTTGCTCTCGAAAGGCAAACAAATCTGTGAGCCTAAAGGCGTTCCAATCGACGTCATCAACACAGTCGACTACGGCATGATGAACGGAACGAAAGTATTAGACCACGCGTTAAAACTCGCAAATAAATAAACTGAGGTGACCACTTTGAAAATGCCAAACAATTTCTTGTTCGGCGCTGCATCGGCTTCTTACCAAGTCGAGGGCGCATGGAACGAGGACGGGAAAGGACTCTCGAACTGGGACGTCTTCTCGAAAATTCCTGGAAAAACATTTGAAGATACGAACGGCGACGTCGCCGTCGACCATTACCACCGTTATAAAGAAGACATCGCACTCATGGCGGAGATGGGACTCGAATCATACCGTTTCTCGATTTCATGGCCGCGTGTCTTCCCGAACGGCACAGGTGAAGTGAACGAAAAAGGGCTCGAGTTTTACAACAACTTGATTGACGAGTGCTTGAAGCACAACATCGTCCCGTTCGTGACACTCTACCACTGGGATCTCCCGCAAGCGCTTGAAGAAAAAGGCGGCTGGAAAAATCCAGAGACGGTTGACGCATTCGTCCGTTTCGCCGATACTTGCTTCCAATCGTTCGGCGACCGTGTCCGTCACTGGATCACGTTCAACGAAGCGGTCATCTTCTGTTCACTCGGCTATTTGACTGGGGCACACCCGCCAGGCATCGAAGGCGACGTCAAAGGATACTTCCAAACGACGCACCACGTCTTCGTCGCTCACGCTCGTGCCGTCGAGTTGTTCAAACAAAACGGATATGAAGGCGAAATCGGAATCACACACGTGTTCAACCCGGCTTTCAGCATCGATGACGCCGAAGAGAACAAGTTCGCCGAAATGCACGCGAACGCTTACTCGACACATTGGTTCTATGATCCGATTTTGAAAGGTGAATACCCAGCGTACGTCGTGAAAGGACTCGAGGAGCAAGGCCTTCTCCCTGACATGACAGACGAAGAGCTCGACCTCTTGAAGCGCACGGCTTCGATGAACGACTTCATTGGCCTCAACTACTACAGCCCGCAACGCGTCATGAAAAATGACTCGGCGCTCGTCATGGCCGGTGGCCGTGAGAACTCGACAGGCCGCCCGGGTAACCCATCGTTCGATGGCGTCTATAAGACGGTCATGATGGATGATAAGGTCTACACGAAATGGGCTTGGGAAATCTCACCGGAAGCGTTCCTTGACGGCATGCACATGCTCAAAGATCGTTACGGCGATGTGAAAATCTACATTACAGAGAACGGTCTCGGTGATGTAGACCCAATCGTGGACGGAGAAATCGTCGACGACGCGCGCATCGAATATATCGAAGGTCATATCCGCGCCGTGAAACACGCTGTCGAACAGGGTGTCAACGTCGCAGGTTACTACGCTTGGTCGGCCATCGATCTTCTCAGCTGGCTCAACGGATATAAGAAGCAGTATGGCTTCATCTACGTTGACCACGCCAACGGGCTTGCTCGTAAGAAGAAAAAATCGTTCTACTGGTACAAAGATATTATCGCTACTCGCGCTGAAAACCTATAAGGAGGTTCCCCATGAGCCGCTTAGAAACCGTATTTGAAAAATTCACGCCAGGGTTCGTTCGTTTCGCGAACGCCAAGCCCGTCCTTGCAATTAAGGACGGGTTCATCCTGACGATGCCGATGACGATCATCGGGTCATTGTTCTTGCTCATCCTCGCGCTCCCGATTCCAGGCTGGGCCGAATTCATGTCAGGTCTGTTCGGAGCCGATTGGACGCTCCCCCTCACGCAAGTCGTCGGTGCGACGTTTGACATCCTTGCTTTAATCGGTGTTTTTGGAATCGCTTACTCGTACGTAAAAAACGAGAAAATCGAAGGCGTACCAGCTGGTATCCTCGGAATCATCTCGTTCTTGATTATCACGCAAGCGTCTGTCCTCTCTGAAGGTGGAGAAACAGTCGGCGGAGTCATCCCGAAAGTATGGACAGGCGGACAAGGTGTCCTCGCTGCCATCGTCGTCGGATTGGTCGTCGGATTCATTTATTCGCAGTTCATCAAACGCGGAATCAGCATCAAAATGCCTGACGGTGTTCCACCAGGCGTATCGAACTCATTCTCAGCACTCGTTCCTGGTCTTGCGATCATCACACTTGCGGTTGCGACGTTCGCGACTTTCCAAGCGGTTGCCGATCGTACGTTCACAGAAGTCGTCTATGACGTGCTTCAAGCTCCGCTTCAAAACTTGACGGACACACTTGCTGGAGCCGTTATTATCATGGTGCTCATGTCAGTCATGTGGTGGTGTGGAATTCACGGTGCCGCGATTATCATGGGGATTATGGGACCACTCCTTACAGCAAACGCGCTTCAAAACCAAGCAATTCTTGATTCAGGTGAAACACTCGTAGCCGGTGAGAATGCGAAAATCGTTACAATCCAGTTCCTCGACGTGTTCACGAAGCTCGGCGGATCAGGAATCACAATCGGATTCATCATCGCAACACTCATCGTCGCCCGTTCGGCTCACTTGAAGCAACTCGGCAAGCTCTCGCTTGCGCCAAGTCTCTTCAACATCAACGAGCCGGTCATCTTCGGGATGCCGATCGTGTTCAACCCGATCATGTTCGTACCGTTCGTCATCGTTCCGGCGATTGCTTCGTTCATGGTCTACTTCTCAATCCTTTGGGGTTGGGTCGACCCGTTCAACGCGCTTCAAGTGCCTTGGACGACACCACCGGTCATCTCCGGTTTCTTAATCGGCGGATGGCGTGCAGCGCTCTTACAGATTGTTACGATCGCTATGGCCGTAGCCGTCTACCTCCCGTTCGTTCGCATGCAAGACCGCGTCTCGTACGGTGAAGAGTTGAAAGCACAAGAAGAATCAGACAAAGCGTCAGCCTAAGCAAAAAACGACAGCCCTTCTCATCACAGAGAAGGGCTGTTATATTTAGGGAAACAAGTAATAATGTAGGTGGTTATCAGACATTGTCTACTTAATCGACACTAGTAAAGAATTAGAAAGGACCTCTATGACAAGAAAGAACCTGCAATGGATCGCGTTTGCTATCGCTATATTGCCTACGTTCGCTCTAGCGATGGCTATGATTGTCGGATTTCAGTTATCAAGAGAAGACACGAGAACTATCTTGTCTATAGCTTACGGGCTATCGGTGGCCCTACTCTTGATTTCTCTTCTTCTACCTAAGATAGTTACTAACAAATAGATAAGGAGTAACTGAATATGAAAAACTACACCCCTAGCTTCATGATCTTATCGAGCGCAGCGCTCGCTTTCGGGCTTGGGTTCAAATCCATCGTCCCGTACGCGATGTTGATTGGCATCGGGCTACATATGATTTTTCTTCTATGTGCCGCCTACTCGTTAGGCAAGTACCGGGCCAATAAATCACAACTCGATTCGTAACGCCATGACACTTACTGTCACGGCGTTTTTTTCATCTGTTTCGTCTTATTACAAATCACTCTCACGTTCCCGGATCGGAAATTCAGCAGCGATGTCCCGTAAGCCTTTTAGGAAGCGTTCCACGTTCGCTACAGAGGTTTCAAAGTTAATATCAAGTTCTTCCATCTCGTCCCCGAGCGGGTGCTCCAGATGGCCTCGCACGTCCACCTCATCCCCATCGCCGTCTCTCCTCGTCACCGTCAAGCGGATATACGGTTCTGTCGGTTCGAACTCGACCTGTTGCACGTCACCGGCAACGAACGACTCAAATACCGGTATGTAGTGAGCGACGAGCAGACTGTCGAGCATAATGTCATCGAACGTGATCCGATGGTCCGGTGCATGAAACCCGACCCAATTCCGATGCCACGCCGCATCATGGATGTTGTCGGCGTCAGGATAGGCATACGCATAGCTCTCGATCGTCACATCAATCGTTTCGTCACGCGACGCCAACTTCGTGAGCGCCATCGTCAACTTTCCTTCCTGAGCGAATAGCCGTCAATCTCCTGCAACCGCATCCGTTTCTGATCGACAGCTGCATGAACGATGACCGTCACGCCTGGGTTGAGCTCCATCATCTTCTTGATTTTCGTCAAATCGTCGCCTTTGATCTCGACCGGCAAGACGAATTCGCCTTCTCTCAAATGGATGAACTTGATCTTTCCTTTGTCGTCATAACCTGTCACTTCGTACGTCGCATACTCGCGTTTCATCAACATCTCCCCTTCTTCCGAATCAATCTCCACACCGAGATCACGAACTTCCCGTTCCCGTTCAATCCGTTTGTCGCGTGCAATCAGTCCTTTCACGCCTAAAAAAGAGGAGAACAGGACAAAAAAAATCACGAGGACGTTAAAATAGACGAACCCATATAGTAGCCCGTACAAGAACCAGCACAGCAACGACATCATCATGAGCGAGGTCGTCTTATCCTGTTCTCGCTCTTGATCCGTCCTATGGTGTAACGCCATCGTCCGTCCTCCTCTCTCTACTTCTTACGTTCCCTGCTTGAATATGTTCCACACAAAAAATCCATCCCTGTAGCGGCAGGGATGGATTCGTCTTACGCCTCGACGCTATCCGCGTGTTTGGCTTTATGGTCGCCGATGACGCCGGCGTACCATTTCGCGCTGTCTTTCCAGACGCGCTCTTGCGTGTCGAAGTCGATGTAGAGGATGCCGAAGCGTTTCTCGTAACCGAAGCTCCATTCGAAGTTGTCCATGAGCGACCAGAGATAATATCCGGCGATGTTCATGCCTTCGTCGTTCAAGTCGGATACGGCTGTGAGGTGCTTTTTAACGTAGTCGATGCGTTTCACGTCATGGACTTCGCCGTTCTCAAGCACGTCGTCGTAAGCCGCGCCGTTCTCTGTGATGATGATTGGAAGGTCTGTGTACTCGTTACGTAAGCGACGGATCAGGTCTTTGAATTCGTTCGGGGCGATATCCCAGCCCATGCCCGTCTTGTCGTAATCGGAGTACGCAGCCACCGTCATGAAGTCGTTCGCCGCGCTGAACTCAACGAGTCCGCGGCTGTAGAAGTTGATGCCGAAGAAGTCGCACTCTGTCGAGATTGTCTCCATGTCACCTGGTTTGATGAAATCGTACGTGTGAACGTATTTCGCGAACAAATTCATCATGTCGACCGGATACTGACCTTTGAATACTGGGTCGAGGAACCAGCGATTCGAGTAGCCGTCCGAGTTATTTTGTGCGAGTCGATCATTCACCGAGTCCGTCTTCGCGTAGACCGGTGACAAGTTGAGCGTGATGCCGATTGGCGTCGTCGACTTCAACTCTTGCTTCAACAGTTCGACCGCTTTCCCGTGCGAGAGGAGCATATGGTGCACGGCGCGAACCGCTTCGTTCATGTCACGATGTCCCGGTGCATGAACACCGAGATGGTAGCCGAGGAATCCGGCACACCATGGCTCGTTGTGCGTAATCCACGAGTCGACGATGCCGTCGAGTTCATCAAAGCACACTTTGGCATAATCGAGGAACCAATCGACCGAGTCGCGGTTCACCCAGCCGCCTTCTTCATGTGCCCACATCGGGAGATCCCAGTGGTAGAGCGTGACGGCCGGCTTGATGCCTTCCTCACGGAGGCGTGTCGCGAGCGTCTTGTAGAACGCCATCCCAGCCGGGTTGAACTCACCTTTCGCCGGGAAGATGCGCGGCCAGGCGATCGAGAAGCGATACGTGTCGACACCGAGCTGTTTGATGTGCTGGATGTCTTCTTCGAAGCGGTGGTAGTGGTCGCACGCGACGTCACCGTTATGCTTCTCGAACACGCGGCCGTCGATGTCACAGAACATGTCCCAAATCGACGGGGTACGCCCGTCTTCGTTATGCGCACCTTCAATCTGATACGACGAAGTGGCCGTTCCGAAGACGAAGTCTTTGTTAAACTGCATAATCCATTCCTCTTTTCTCTCTAGTTATTCTTTGACCGCACCAGCCGAGATACTGCTGACGATGTATTTCGACAAGAACAAGAAGGCGATCATAATCGGCACGACCGAGATGGCGATACCGAGGTAAAGGGCACCGAGGTTCTCGGCGACCTGTGAACCTTTCAAGAAGCCCATGAGGACCGGCAACGTGTACTTCTCTGGTGAGAACAAGAGCACGAGCGGCATCAAGTAGTTGTTCCATGAGCCGATGAACGTAAAGATCGACATCGTCGCGACGGCTGGCATCATCATCGGGAGCGCAATAGTATGGAAGATGCGCAGTTCGCTCGCTCCATCGATTCGAGCCGCTTCAATCATACTGACGTGCAGCGTCGCTTGTGTGTACTGGCGGATGAAGAAGACGACGAACGGACTGGCGATCGACGGGATGATGAGCGGGATGAACGAATCAAGAATCCCGAGCGTCTTCGAAATCTCGTAGAACCCGATGAGTCCAAGTTGCCCTGGGACCATCATCATGACGAGCATGAAGATGAACATCACGTTTTTGCCTTTGAAGTTATAGAAGGCGAATCCGAACGCAGTCATCGCTGAGAAGTAACCAGAGAGCAATGTCACGAGCACCGCGACGATCAAACTGTTTTTAAAACCGGTCCAAATGTTAATATAGTCGCTCAAAATCGCATAGTTTTCGACGAGCGCCGATCCAGGGATGAGCGAGAAACCAGACATGATTTCACCGTTCGTCCGAGTCGCGTTGACGAGCATCATCAAGAACGGGATGAAACAGATAATCGTCAAGATAATCAAGCCCGTGTAAATTAAGCCACGGCTAAACCATTTCTTTTTCTGCTTCTTTACTGGCGGTTCCACGCGAAGCGGTTTCTCCTCACGCGGCGGCTGCACTTCGCTGTCGGCGAGCATACGCCGTGATTCTGCATTTTGTTCCATTGCTTATGCTCCCTTCTGCGCAGCGCGTTCTTTACGGAACATACCTTTGAAGACGATCGCCGAGAAGACGAGTGTAATCAAGAACAAGCCGTAAGCGACCGCTGCCGCATAGCCATAGTTGTTATACTTGAATGCTTGGTTGTACAAGTAGAGAACCATCGTGTTCAGTGAGCCATCTGGTGCACCGATTCCATCCGTCAATAGGAGCGGAAGATCGAACAGTTGAAGACCACCGATGAGCGATGTAATCATGATGTACAACAGAATCGGTTTGAGTAGTGGGACCGTGACGTTCGTGAACATCTGCCAACGGTTCGCGCCATCGATATGGGCGGCTTCGAAGAAGTCTTGTGAAATCCCCGATACACCGGCCATGACGATGATGAACGAGTGACCGAACCACATCCATGTCAAAATGAGCGAGACGGACAGTTGTGCCGTCACCGGTTGCGATAACCAATTGATCGGGTCTGAGATGATACCAAGTTTCAAGAGCATCATGTTGAGTGATCCATGCTGCCAGTCGAGCAAGATTCCGAACAAGAGCGCGACGGAACTGATTGTGATCAAGTTAGGAAGATAGAAGAATGAACGGAAGAACGCAAGGCCCTTCAGTTTCAAACGAAGATCTGAGAACAAGAGCGCGAGAGCCAGTGCGAGACCGATTTGCAAGACAAAGTTTATTCCCCAAATCTTAATCGTATTGACGAACGCCTCGATGAAGTATGTGTCTGTCAACAAACGCGCGTAGTTCGCGAAGCCGACGACCTCTTCTCCTTGGCTGCCGGTATAGTTGGTGAAACTGTAATAGAGGGTCAAGAAGACCGGATAGATACTGAATGTCAAAAAGACGACCCAAAATGGGGCAATAAACGCATAGCCGTAACGGTCAAGTTTTTTCACGTCATGTTACTCCTTCCATAGCAACCCTTCAAGGGGGAAATCCCCCCCACGGGTTAGCTTGCTTCAGTCAACTGTAATATCTGGGTAAGCGTTCTTCGCTTGTTTTTTGAACTCTTCGATCGCTTCTTCTTTCGACTTCTTACCTTCTACGTACTGAAGGACTGAAGCGCCGTAGAGCGTGTCGAGCTGTTGGTCATATTTCGTGACGATGCCTGGTGTGATTTCATCCGCTTGGTCGAGGAAGAAGTCGTAGTTGTTCTGTCCGCCGAGGAACTCATCGCTGAAGTCGTCTTTGATTTTGTCGGTAACTGGTTTGTAAGCGAGGACGTCGCCTGTCTCTTCAGCCCAGCCAGTCAAGAACTCTTCGTCTTGTGTCATGAGCTTAACGAAATCGTATGCAGCTTCTTTGTTTTTCGATCCTTCGTAAACGCCGAGCCATGTGCCGCCCCAGAAGTACGGGCTTGGACCGTTCGTGACTGCCCAGTCACCGGCTGTGTCTTTCGCGCTGTCTTTCAAGACGCTGTGGAGACCCCATGTTGGGAGGACGTAAGAGAAGACTTGTGTCTCTGTCTCTTTGCCGCCTTCTTTAACTTTGATTGGCTTCGACATGCCTTCGAACCAAGATGGTGACCATTCTGGTGCGAGTGCCGTATATTGTTTCTCACGAAGCTCTTTCGCATAGTCCATGTAGTTGATTTTGTCTTCTGTCAACACGAGTTCGTTCTTGTCGTTTACCCATGCTTCTGGGTTCGCGCCTTGTGAGAACCAACGGATCGCGCCTTCGTCTGGGAACATTTTGTAGCCTTTTTGCTTCATCTTCTCAGCAACTTCGAAGACGCCGTCCATCGAGCTCATCATGTTGCCGATTTCAGTCGGGTCATCTGTGCCGAGAACTTCTTTCGCTAAGCTACGTTTGTAGTAGACGCCACCTGGTGTCGTTTGCCATGAGAGCGCGCGCACGTTGCCATCTTTGTCTTTCCCAAGGTCGAAGACGTAAGGGATGTAGTCGTCTGAGATTTCATTGACGTTGTAAGGCTCGTCTGAAAGGTTTTCCCAGTAGCCTGCGTCAACCCATTGCTTGAGGAACGCGATCTCACCTGTGAAGACGTCCGGTGCCCCAACGCCGCTTTCAAGTGCCGGCTTAAGTTTTGTCGGATAGTCGGCGATTGGAACGATTGTCAATTCAACCTTGACGCCGTTCTTCTCTTCGTACGTTTTGATTGGTTCTTTGAGCTCGTCCGTGAACGACCAAACTTTGAGGACGTCATCTTTAGATCCTGACTCAGAACCTGAAGTTCCTTCGTCGTTTGAGCATGCGCCCAAGACGCCGACTGATAGAGCTCCGATTGAAAGTAAGCTGACTAATTTTTTACGCATGTGTGAACCCATCCTTTTAAGTGTTTTTAGAAAGCGTTTGCAAGAAGAAGTAATAATTTGTCGAAAGCGCTTTCGGAAATGCCGAAATAAAATATCGAAAGCGGTTTCGATTTGGGGTGAATGATTTTCGAAATCGCTCTCTTCTCTCCATTCCGCTGAAGCGAACAGAGCGACTTCGAAAGATCATCGTGACTTGTTTACTTTTTGACCGGTGCGCAGGACGCCCGTTCAATCAACTGAACTGGGATGACGCGGCGTTCAGTCCGACGTTCTTTAGCTGTCATCTGCTCGATGAGCAGTTCAGCCGCCGCTTCCCCGATTTCATCCGTGTCTTGTCGGATTGTCGTCAGTTTCGGCGTGATGTACTTGATCATCTCGATGTCGTCATAGCCGATAATCGAGATGTCTTCCGGGACTCGGAGACCGTGTTCATGGACGGCTTCGATGGCCCCGATGGCCATTTGATCGCCTGCGACGAAGACTGCGGTCGGCGGTGACTCAAGTTGTAATAACTTCTCCATCGCCTGTTTGCCTTCTTCGACCGAGAAGAACCCGGCGTTGACCAAGTAACCTGGTTGAATCGGCAAGTCGAGCTCCTCCATGGCGAGCTCATACCCTTTCACTCGGGCCGCACCGGCATCAATCGACGAGTCTCCGGCGATATGTGCGATGTGGCGATGGCCTAACTCATGCAAGTAGTTCACAGCAAGGCGGGCACCTTCCGTATTGTCCGAATAGACGACGCTGCAATTGGCGCTGTCCATGTCGACCACAACGATCGGGATGTCGCTCTGCATGAGCTCTTGTACTTGTTCGTCCATCCGGTCCGAACAAATGACGACGATACCGTCGACTGCTCGATGTTTGAAATGTTCGAGATAACTCATGTCACGGTTGCGAAGGTTTCGAGAGGCGAAAATCAAATCATAGCCGTGTTCCTCGGTCGCGTGACGGAAACTTTCAATGATGCCGTTAAAAAATGGATGCTTCATTCCGACTTCATTCGCTTCTGAGAACATGACCCCGATCGCCCACGATTTTTTCGTCGATAACGATTGTGCGTGCGCGTTCGGCAGATAGTCCATCTCAGCCGCAGCTTTTAATATTTTGGCTCTCGTCTTTTCGCTGACGTCCTTATAGTTGTTCAACGCTTTGGAGACCGTCGTAATCGAAAAGCCGGTTTTTTTAGCTAAATCATAAATCGTGCCCATGTCATTCTCCTCTTCCCGAAAGCGCTTTCGGTAATTTGATTGTAGCGCATGAATTTGTAGGAATCAATTCTTTTTCGTGGAATATTTTGAGATTTATTTTCGTACCGTGTTTCTTCTATATTACTGCATCCAGACACTTTTTGTCGTTAGTGTGTCCGTGTATACAGCCAAACGAGATTCGTAAATTTCTGAACTTCCGTCTCCCCCGTCACGCCTTTGAACAGACGTTGGAAGGGCTTGAGCAATTGCTCGATGACGATTTTCCGGAGCCGGTCTTGGTGTAACTCATACGTAATCGCCTCAAACAAATCCGCTTGTTCTTCGGTCATCTTGACGTGTGCGCGAATCCGTTCCGCCATCTCAATCAGTTCGTCTTTCGTAACAAGGTTTTTATCCGTCGTACCACGCATCTGATCGACCGTGACCGGATTTAAAATATGCTCGTTCGTCTCGACCATGCGAGCCGCCATCAACTCGACGTAGGCGTATAAGTTCCGAATCAATTTCTGAATCGAATAGGCCGTATTCGTGATGCGGAGTGTGAACAGGATGTGTTGCAACATCCCATTGAAAAGCACCGTCAACTCGACCGAGTACGGACGAATCTCCTCACCGATAATCTCGGTCAGACGCATGGCGAGCCACTCGATCTCATAAACCCGGTGCTGCAAGACGAGCTTCTTCAGCTCGGGCTCGTTCGCCGACATAATCGACTCGAACAAGGCATGCAGGTTCCGCTCTTCGTTCAATTGAATAAGGATGGAAATCTGCTCGATGAAGACGTCCTTGTCACGCTTGTCCCGTCCCATCTGCATCTCGATGCGGCGCTGGCCGGCGTCATAGCGCAAGTTCTCAAGGATATTGGCGACACAGTCCGTCTTCGAGGCGAAGTAATTGTAGAACGTCCCTTTCGAGATGTTCGCCCGCTCAATAATTTCTTGGACCGACGTCTGTTGCACCCCGTTCTCAATAAAGAGGTTCATGGCGACATCGGCGACTTTTCGTTTCTTATCTTTCATATCATTTCCTGCTCCGTTCTGTTTCATTTATAGATTCAGTATATCATTTTGAACTGATAGTACAAAATGGTTGATTTATTTATACGGTAGGTATAAAATCATCACATCGACACTTACTAGTATATAACTATTCACAACATAAAGGAGCAACTCGTATGAAACCAGAATTCCAAAAGAAACCGCCGTATCTCATGCTCGCGGTCCTCTTTGCGGGGGCGTTCATCGCCTTCCTGAACAACTCTTTACTTAACGTCGCGCTCCCATCGATCATGGTCGATTTAGAGATTGCTGACTACTCGACCGTCCAATGGCTCGCGACCGGCTTTATGCTCGTGACGGGCGTGCTCGTCCCGGCATCGGCCTACTTGATCACCCGGTTCTCGAACCGGAGCCTCTTCATCACTTCGATGACGATTTTCGCTGTCGGGACGGCCATCGCCGCCTTCTCACCAAACTTCGGTGTCTTACTCACCGGTCGGATGATTCAAGCGGTCGGGGCGTCGACGATGGGACCGCTCTTGATGAACGTCATGCTTGTCAGTTTCCCGCGTGAAAAACGTGGAACGGCGATGGGGATTTTCGGTCTCGTCATGATTTCAGCACCAGCCATCGGACCGACGCTTTCAGGTTACATCGTCGAGTATTACGACTGGCGCGTCTTGTTTGAGATGATTCTCCCGCTCGCCATCATCGGCCTCGGTCTCGCCATTTGGAAAGCTGAGAACGTCATGGTCCAGAATAAAGAGCAATCGCTCGACTATTTGTCACTCGTCTTATCGACGCTCGGGTTCGGTGGCGTCTTGTACGGCGTCAGCTCAGCGAGTTCAGACGGCTGGGATAACCCAATCGTCTTGACGACGATGATTGTCGGTTTCGTCGCGTTGATCGCCTTCGTCATCCGTCAGCTCAACATGGAGAAGCCGCTTCTCGACTTGCGAGCCTATAAATATCCGATGTTTGCGCTCGCATCCATCATCGCCATGGTCAACGCCGTCGCCATGTTCTCCGGGATGATTTTGACACCGGCCTACGTTCAAAGCGTCCGCGGCATCTCGCCGCTCGACTCTGGGCTCATGCTGTTACCGGGTGCCATCATCATGGGAATCATGTCGCCAATTACCGGGAAACTGTTCGATAAATTCGGGCCGAAGCTGCTCTCGATTACAGGTCTCACGATTACGGCTATCTCGACGTATATGCTCGCCCACGTCCAGCTCGATTCGACGTATACGTACATCGTCACGACGTACACGCTCCGCATGTTCGGGATGTCGATGGTGATGATGCCCATCATGACCAATGGTCTCAACCAGCTACCGACGAGCCTTAACCCGCACGGAACGGCCATCAACAACACGGCCCAACAAGTATCCGGTGCGATCGGGACAGCCGTCCTTGTCACGATCATGAACTCGGTGACGCGAACCGAAGCCGAATCGCTCATGACCGGCGTCGACCCAGCGACACTCACCGAGAGTGCAATGGGCGCGTTGACACAGCAAGCGCTCCTGTCTGGAATTCAGTATTCGTTCTATGTCGCTCTTGGCATGAACATTTTGGCTCTCGTCCTCGCCTTCTTCGTGAAGCGGGTCGATGTTCGAAACCTTGATTTCAAACAAGAAGATATAAACAAAGAACTGAAACACGCAAACTAAACAGACAAGAAATTAATGTACAGGAAAATGGACGAGTCTCCTCAGAGGTTCGTCCATTTTCCTGTACAACGATGTAAATCATTTAAAAATGTCAATGCTTATGATACCGATCATAACTTTTCAATCCACGCACCTATGTGGGGGGCGATGACAGTTCGGTTTATAGTCATAACTTATTTGTCATTTCAATCCACGCACCTGCGTGAGGTGCGATTCATGTTCCTCACGAAAAAGGTGTCGGTCCATCTATTTCAATCCACGCACCTACGTGAGGTGCGATGTGAGTACGGCATCCGCCGCATCCGTGGCGCGAAATTTCAATCCACGCACCTACGTGAGGTGCGATCATCGAACCATCTTGAATGTTTGTAATCGCTAGAATTTCAATCCACGCACCTACGTGAGGTGCGATGTGGGGGCGCCTCCGCTACGGCGGCCGCTGCCATATTTCAATCCACGCACCTACGTGAGGTGCGATTCGGGGTCGTGTTATCAAAACCGACCGAGGTACTATTTCAATCCACGCACCTACGTGAGGTGCGATTTGGCAGACGAGTCGCAGCGGTTGACACTTCTATTTCAATCCACGCACCTACGTGAGGTGCGATACGAGCGTTCTCGATTACGGTGTGTTCTTGACCGTATTTCAATCCACGCACCTACGTGAGGTGCGATGACGATGGCGACATTATTATCAAATGTGGATTCTATTTCAATCCACGCACCTACGTGAGGTGCGATCGGCGGCGTCGAACAGTTCGTAGCCGGGATGATATTTCAATCCACGCACCTACGTGAGGTGCGATCAACCACACGATTGACGCGACCCGCTACGCATTGATTTCAATCCACGCACCTACGTGAGGTGCGATCTCAAATCACAGCTAAAGGGGTCAATTATAAATGATTTCAATCCACGCACCTACGTGAGGTGCGATTATCGCCGTTATCACCGACATCCTTCACGTCAATATTTCAATCCACGCACCTACGTGAGGTGCGATTGGGACGAGTACGTAGACTAAGTATTATCCAACTTATTTCAATCCACGCACCTACGTGAGGTGCGATTGGCGCCTAAAGCGTGTTGTGCCGATTCGATGCCGATTTCAATCCACGCACCTACGTGAGGTGCGATCAAATGCGTTATTGTCAACCGGGTCAGGCGCGTTATTTCAATCCACGCACCTACGTGAGGTGCGATGCGACTCCTTCAACTCGTCGGCCACTTCCAATTCATTTCAATCCACGCACCTACGTGAGGTGCGATACGAAAAATGTGCTTTTGAGACAAATTGAGACTATTTCAATCCACGCACCTACGTGAGGTGCGATCGTGTAACCGTTCGTGAGCAACCAGTAAAGGATATTTCAATCCACGCACCTACGTGAGGTGCGATGGGACGAGTACGTAGACTAAGTATTATCCAACTTATTTCAATCCACGCACCTACGTGAGGTGCGATACGAACGAGACAGCCGTCGACCGTGTCGTCGTAAATTTCAATCCACGCACCTACGTGAGGTGCGATCGGTCCCGCAAGGTGGTAAGGTCTACTTCATTAAATTTCAATCCACGCACCTACGTGAGGTGCGATGCGTATCGCCGCCTGTGTCGGGCCACCAATGATATTTCAATCCACGCACCTACGTGAGGTGCGATTGGATTGACTCGCAGGGACGACGTGGCCTATATGATTTCAATCCACGCACCTACGTGAGGTGCGATAGTGATTGTATTGAAGTTCAGCATGTCCTCCGGATTTCAATCCACGCACCTACGTGAGGTGCGATCCAAACTCGGGCTTCCCAAACCGCTGGGTAACGAATTTCAATCCACGCACCTACGTGAGGTGCGATATTATGGAACGGAATACGACGTTGTTTCAATTGAATTTCAATCCACGCACCTACGTGAGGTGCGATGCACGTCTACGGGCGCAGGGTACCGTCACCAAACAATTTCAATCCACGCACCTACGTGAGGTGCGATAGCCGATTCCAAATAAAAAACCGACTAAAAATAAATACAAGAAACAATATTATCCTTTTTAGGATTCAAACCTTAAAAATCATTCGTCTCTTGTCTAAGAATATGCTGAAAAAATGGTGCGAACCTTTCTAGAAAATACTGTGCGCTACATGTTCGCACTCACTAAAAACAACTTCCCCTTTAAAAAATGAGAGGTCCTTCCAAATCCAAAGATTCTTTTGCTCCATAATGCTCCACTTTTGTGGCATGTTGATTACCTAAACGATAAAATCGGAGACTGTCTTTATCCGCATCAACAATATCTTTTAACTTCAGCTTTAACGCTGTAAATTCAGTTTGATCAACGATGCATTCAAACACACTGTTCTGTACGCGCTGACCGTATTGCTGACAAACTTTCGCAACTTGTCTAAGCCGCTTCGTGCCTCCAGGTGAAATGGTATTCACATCATACGTCACTAAAACGAGCACATACATCCCTCACTTGTATAGGAAAGTTGGATATTCTTCTAAGTCACCACGCAAATGCCTGGCCAAGAGCAACGCTTGTGCGTAAGGCACGAGTCCCCACATCATTTTTTCTTTTAAGTAAGGATGCTGAATCATCTCCTGCTTTTTCTTCTGCCAGGAAGAGAGAAAAACTTTACGTCCTTCTTCCGTCATGAGTACAGCTCCGTTCTCCTTCTGAATAAAATGCTTCGCTTGAATGACTTTCATATTGATTAGCGAAAGTACGAATCGATCTGCATAAATTCCGCGAAGCTCTTCCATCAAATCAAGCGCCAGCGAAATCCGTCCTGGACGTTCACGATGCAAAAATCCTACGTACGCATCGAGTCCGACTGCTTCGAGGGCCGCGCCAGTATCTCTTGCTAACAAGCTATAAGCGAATGACAACATTGCATTCACGCGATCAAGAGGTGGTCTTCTCGAACGTCCTTTAAACATGAAATCTTCTTTTTGTTGAAGAATCATATCGTCAAATAGTTGATTGTAGTGAACCGCTACTTTTCCTTCAAGTCCTCGTAACCTCTCCAAATCTTCGCATTCCTGAATTTCGATTAGCTTTCTTGAAAAATATTGTGATGTCTCTTTGAAACGCGCGACATCAATTCGCATCGGATAGTCTCGAGTCGTTCGTTCAAGCATCCATTTTTGATTGTATACTTTGCCAAGAATGAAGTTCCTTGCAAGTCGCGACGATTGGATTTCACAGTCAGAGTGGCGATATTGAGTTTTACGCAACACGACATTACCTTTACTTTCGCCAATAACGCGTGCTAAAAATCGACCGTTTTTCGTCATAAATGTCAAAGGAACATTGTTTTCAGCGCAATATCCCATTAATGCTGGACTTGCTCCCGTGTATCCGAACGTAACGATTCCTTCGAGATTATGGAGAGGCACTCGTCCTAAAATTTCGTCCTCTTTCTTTACGACTATATTCCCGCCATCAAGAGCAAGGTATGCATCCGACTGGTTCACGAATAGCGTATTCAACATCTTTTTCACTCCCGAAGTCTCCTCTCCATATATTCACTGACACTTTCTCGCACCATCAATTCTGGCAAGCAGATATTTTGGAGTGAACAACTTTTACAATGTGGTCCGGTTTTTACTTTCGGGGTGTATCGTCGATGATAATAGCTGTTCATTTTTGTCACGATTGCTCTTACTTCTTGTTTTAATGCATCTGACAATAGTACAAGATGACGATGCTTCGTTTCGTTGTAGTACAAATAACCCTCAGTAATTTGACATAAAAACATTTCCTCAAGACAAATTGCTTGCGCAGCTAACTGAAGCTCATCTTCTCTTCCAACTTTCGGCTTCCCACGCTTATACTCGACGGGAATCGGACGATACAGACTAGGGTTTCCATATAAGGAAACCCCAGCTGAATCCTCGACAAATTCAACGACATCACACTGACCGCTAATATTTAATGTCTCTGACTTAATTGCCATCCCTCGCACAATTAACTTATCTTTCCGCTTTTCACGTGCGGACGAATCATCCGCTTTTTTGTGTACATGTTGCCCTTCAACGGTTCGAGAGTTTTCTTCCCATTGTTGTTCGATGTGAATGAGCGCCCACTGTCGTGGACAAAATTGAAAGTGTTGAATACCTGACAACAACAAATAGGAATCGTCTTGTTTATAATCCATCCAAAACTTCAGGCTCTAGGCCATCAAGTGGAGCAACATGAATTTCATAATCCGAAAAGTCTTTTGGCTCATCTGTCATCGATTTTACCGAAATGGAACGGTGCACTTTCGCCGATGAGTACTGTCCTAATTTCGAACTATGCTCCCACCAATAGACTTTATGCACTTCCATACTTCCTTCAGGACGAGCAGAAGAAGCATCATTTTCAAACAATGTAACCAGTACCTGTTTTAATTTTTCTGCATCTTCTTTCGTGAAATTCGTTTTTTCAGCAAGTTGAGTATTAATACTTCCGTTTAATACATAGACTCCATGATCGACGCGATGTTTCATTCCCATCGTGTCAGAGCCACGTTCTTTGCCGCTCTCAGAGTTCACACTTTTCGTGATTTGCATACTCGTAACATCGATTGGGGCCACACTCGTTGCCGTGTGTATGGAGACAGGGCCACGCACACCAATGGACACTCCAGATTTCTCCCCTTTGAAAGCGAACACCTGACCAAACGAACGGACGTCCATCCATGCTGCACACGCTTCTTGTGCAAATTGATTTCCCATCCCTTTGCCCTTCATCAGCTTCTTCAATTCTTCATTTCCTTCAGCGCGATCTCGTAGACTTTCATAACTATCTGAACGACGATCATTCGATTGTACAAAAATAGACTCGCCCATATCTTGGAGACGGTTCCGAATCTTACGTTTAATGGCGACATCTGAAATTTCGCCATAACCATCGTAATTCTGACGTGGGCGGTTACCGTTGAGCGGATCTCCGTTCGGGTTTGCTTTAGAAACAGACAGAATGACGGTAAAATCGATTTTGTGATCTAATACGTTCATGCTTCAACACTCTCCTCGTTAGATAAATTTGTTTCTTCACGTTTTTGGTACAAATCATGTCGCTGACTATAAAAACCTAATAGGTATTTACCTGATAACGGCTTGTTCGTAAAATCACTCGGATCAAGTTGTGAGCCCACCTCGTCAATCAATTTGTTAATGTAAGTTACTTTCCCACCAAGTTTCGCTTGATATGGTTGAAGTGCACTTTGAATCGTCAGCCATGTCCGTGCAGGATTTTGAGAAAATGCGTTCATGTAACGAATCGCATTGGTTGAACGATTTTCTTTCCCTAACGCTTTCCGCTCCAAATAGTCAGCCAGTGCTAATAATCGTCCAAATAAATAATCTCGATCTTTTAAATTTGAATCTAATGCCACAGTCATCCCTTCCTTCTTGTTAATCATTCCACAGGCGATTTGTAACGTTTTCTCCCACTCCCAAGCTTCTAGCCCTACCGGATTCGATGCTCGTTGAATTAAACAACGGCGAACATCATCTGGTACGATACGCCCGTCCACTACACACGGAACCAGTCTTTCCACAGTGGCTTTTATCAACTTTTCATTAGCACGCGGGCCATAAGCCGCCGTTGCGATATCGTGCAAAGATGGCGCACCGATGAAAACTCGACGTTTTTTCTCACGGTCAAAGTAGACATATTCCCACGGATGTTCAGTGTGCCAAGATTCGAGTCGCTTAAAGTATTGTTCTTGATCAAATGAACGATAATAAAGAATCGCTAAGCGACCTGTCGTTGCCGCATCGATTATTAAAATGTTCACTGTTTGTTGAGGTAATTTTCTTTTATAACCGATGAGTGCATCAGAAAATGCTCGTGCCCCGTCTCGGTTCGTATCGAATACTTCTTTCTCCTCCACGTCGTTAAACAACGCAGCAAGTGAAAAAGTCGAATCAACCGCACTCGGCATCTCGGTCACTTGACTCCCCCAGACAAGGAAAACACGTTGATCAATCAGTTTCCCTTGTCTTTGAATAAGCCATTTAAGTGCATTGTGTGCTTTTTGCGATACTTCGTAACTAATCGTCGCTGCTTCAGAGGCTTTATCAAAGCGGCCACGATACGTGAACCCACTACTGTCGTTTGCTGAGATGAGCTTTGCTTTATCTCCAGCATTACGGATTTTATTCGCATGTTTGGTGGAACCAACTTTTTGTTCTCCCGTTACAAAACATAATGTAGAGTCCCCTGCTTGTTCAGCATAGTAAGCGATAAATGATTGATAAAACTCTGAATCTTGCCATGGCTCTTTATAAAGCTGTTCTGATGAATGAACATGAAAACGTATAAACGCTCCTTCCATTCCACCGGTAACTATGGAGTAGATTTTCGGCTTTTCTTCTTTATCCTTCCACGTCCATTTCAACGTGCCATCAGTCTCTGTGAAAAGTACTTTCTCGTTCACTAAATCTTCAATGAGTCGTCCCTTTTGTAAGTACGTATAGATACTCTTCAACCGATCAAATCCATGAGAGGATTCAGACCATTTTTTTAGGTTATTAATGTACACTTGATACGCATTGTCTTTTTTATACACTCCGCCAAATGCTTCATAATCCCCAGCCACATAAGGTAATTTGTCATGTAACGGATACGGGGCTATCACACTCCCTGCTCGGCTAGATGAATCTTCGGTGCTTGGAATTAATGTATTTCCGCCTCCCTTCTCAATCACTTCAGCCGTGTGGAATTCGCCATTTGGGGTTATGTTGACAGTTATGTGAGCTGTTTGTGTCGTATGAGAAATCGGAAGCAACGTGAACGTCTTTCCTTCCCAACGACTTTCTGATTTACCTACTTCATCGAGATGTTGATTGTATGTCTCGTATAGCTGTTGCCAAACGCTCATGCCATCACCTCCTATAGTTGTTCATGCAACAAATCTACTGGTTCAATATCATCTGCTGTAAATGTTTTTGCTTGCATTTTTTTAATCGGTTGGACAAGTGAACAGTCTTCTGGTCTTGTGAAAGTGATCACCCCATTTTTCATCACTGGATGCCACAAACGAACGGCAAGTTCATTAACCCCTGTCTCGTCGGGATAATTGAATCCGTGAACCATGGTTCCGAAATGAAGATCCACTCCATCGTAAAAACCTTCTCCTTGATCAAATTCAATGGGCTCTACGTATGCTTGGCATTCTCTTGCCCCCAGGAAAATATCTCTTCGACCACCCGCTTCCAGCGAACGTTTCAGAATGGCATAATGCTTTCCTTCATTTCGATCAAACGCTAAATCAGGACGGTGTGGATTGAATTCGAAATGCGCTCGAACGTGATAGCACACGTCCCGCAAATACGTGTAGTGCGCTAGAGAATTCCCACCACTATACTCAATTGGCCGCATCCCCTTTGACTCCATTTTAATCGGCTTCATAATCCGAATCGCATCGACGACCATGACAATCGTCGGCTTCCAGTAAATCGATTCGACAATCCCTTTCATGGCCTGATACGTTGGGATTTGATAGGACATTTTCTCGCCACCTAGTTTAGTTAATGGATCCGTAAACAAGGCGTAATCCCCATAAACTTTAAATTCAATCGTATTTCGCATAAGGGTCTCCTTTCATCACATGAATAAATTTTGCATCTCAGAATCTTGAGAAAGATTTAGCCCGTACTGTTCATCGTATGCGGTTGGTTGCAATGCGAGCAATCGACCATCCAGTAAAGAAACAATCCCCCCACTTTGCTCAAGTGCTTGTCGTTCATGGTTATAAATACTGATCGTGTATTGTTGAGATTCCTTTAACCACTTCCGCGCATCTTCCCAATTGATGTCGCCATTCAAGAGTGCAATCAATTCTTCTCCCTTATCTCCATAAGGGGCGAGCACGTCGTCTGTTTGCTGATCGATTACGTGAAAGTTGTCAGCAACCGTTCGATGACGAGCCACAAGTAACATCGAGGTATCACTAATACGATGCTGATTTTTCGTCCCGTCAAACAACATCGAGGCCAATGTCGAACCTTTTACTGGGTAATCTAAGTCAACTTCCCTGAGTTGATAAAACTCTTGGAAATATCGATTCATCGCAAGAACGGATAGTAACTCTCCACCATAAGCGTTCGAATCTCGCTGTAAATCGACGACCAATCGTTTAACAATTTCCTGCCCTTTTGCGATATCAGTTAATTTCGAGACATTTTCCTCAACGTGATTGATTAAGTAGACTGTTCGCCGTTCTACCTCACCATGTCGATTGCAACGTCCGGCTGCCTGAGCGATTGAATCAAGCCCTGCGAACGAGCGAATAACACATTGAAAGCTAACATCGACTCCCGCTTCTATCAGTTGGGTGCTTATACAAATCACTCGCTTACCGGTATCGAGTCGCCCATTGATTTTTTCTAATATGCACTTTCGATGAGCAGCGCACATCGATGTACTCAAGTGATAAACTTCATCTTCGGAAAACGACGATTTCAATGATTCGTATAACCTACGAACAACTGTCTTTGTATTTAAAATGATTAAAACACTTTGATTGAGTGCGGCTTTGTCTCGCACAAATAAGTCAAGTCGAGCCGTATCAAATTCATCTGGAACAACTTCAATCTCTGTACGTTTAAACGCATCAACAACAGTCGATAAACCTTGAATCATTTCTCCGTCACTCGTTAATCGATGTTTAACAAAATCCAATGCTGGTTGTGTAGCCGTACATAGAATCACACTTGAACTTAGTCCGTCTTTTAAGAAATTCAGAGATTCATTGAATAGCGATACGCATTTTGTAGGAACTTTTTGTACTTCATCAAAAATGACGACCGCTTCACTTAAATGATGAAGACGCCGCGTGTTACGGTTTCCTTTCGCATAAAACGTGTTTAAGTATTGAACCATCGTCGTAAAGATGACGGGGGCATCCCAATTGTCTTTCGCTAAATTCAATTTTGCCTGTAAACTCATTTCATCTTCCGAAGCATCATCTAATTGAATGACATTAGAATGGTGCTCGACGATTTCTTCAGTGTTTAAAACTGCTCTCGCGACTTGAGCGTTCTGCTCAATAATTGTCGTAAAAGGTACAACATAAATAATTCTTTTTTTCTGATGATGAGAAGCGTGGTGTAGAGCATAACGTAGGCTTGCCAACGTTTTTCCCCCACCTGTCGGAATCGAAAGTGTATAAACCCCGCTCGGTCGTTCAGCATACTGCATGCACTGCTCAGACATTTGCTGCCGAAGAACATTTATCGTGGAAACAGTTGAACGATTGTTTTTCAAAGAGGATAAATGTCGCTCTAAATTTTCTTTTAACACTTGTAGATCAACAGCTAAACTGGAGTCGACCCCCTTCTCTTCAAACTGTCTTGTATTTGTTCGATCTGCATCGATCAAAATGCTGAAGACTAACTTTGTAAGAAAAGTGGAGTTTACTAGCGTCTGCCCGATTCGTTCCAAATAACTCATCAATTGTTGAGAAGCTGCTTCCGTATAATTCATGAAGTCTGGTTCTGATATCACTTCATCAAAGAATCGCTTTTTACATACTTCGTATTCATCTAATACTTTCAATTCAACTCGTTGTAGAAAAGGTGAGTCTTCACCTTGAATATAATCATGAAGGTTTCCGTGATGCGATATGATCGCGTTGCTCACAATTTCTCCCAATAACTGGTCAGGCATTTTTCTTTTTAACGTTTCGAACAATAAACGTCCGCCCGCTGTAGCATGATCTACTTCGCCTCGCCTCACCTTCTCTCCTGAAACGGCTCGACGTATGTAATGTTGAAACGCATCACTGTACTTGCCCATATCATGTAGCAAGGCTGCAAGACCACAAACTTTTGAGATTCCAAGAGAGTTACCCCATCTCTCTGCTAATAATTTCGTATCTAATAAATGTTGATGAACGGATTGAATTTCTCCATCTTCAACGCGTACATGAGCGATATATTCCACAATCCTATTCCTCCCTAAGCCTTTAAAACATTCCACAAAATAGGTGTTTGCACCTTCATTTCATTACATTATTTTACTTTAGGTGGTTACTTTTTCTTTTCAGGTTCAAATAAAAAAAGCGACATTCGCCGCTCTTATACTTGCCTTGATCCCTAAGTATCCAGTTCAATATACTAACTATTTATCTAATTATTTAGCGAAACTCAAGTCATGCCGACTCGGATGCTCCGGGTCAATCTGTCGGATCTTCCGCTCGTAATGTATCGTCGTGGCTGCCTGGGCAGCAATCGCACCAAAGAAAATGACGAGCCACAAAAGCAAGTTTGACTGCATCCCGTTCTTAAATAAGATGTAGAATCCAATCGCCCCGAACAATGAGACGGCATTGCGACCGACATACGTGCGGCGAATGAACTTCTGGACGGGTGGTTCGTTCGTCAATCGTTGCATGAATCGGCTCTCGCGCCACTCCAAATAGATCAACACGACGAGCGCCGCTAAAAAGGCAATTCCATAACCGGTTTGAAACTCGTTCATGACCAATAACGCAAATGATATCCCGACCGCGATGACGACCGATACGTGCAAGGGCATCCATCTTTTTTGATACGATTGAATCGAACGCATTCGTGCTTGTTTCTCCATTCCCATCACCTCGTTTCTATGTACGTGAGCAAATTGACTTTAGTTTCGTTAAAGTAATACTCTCTGATTAGACTGCATAAATTTGGATGATTCCTCCCGCTTAATCAAAATGAAATAATTAAAAAGCCTAATATATGGTATTATCTTCATAGTTTATTTATTGATTAGGGAGGAACAAAGATGAAAAACGTGTTCGTTTATTCGATCGGAATTGCTTTAATCCTATTTTCGTTGATTATATCGATGCCATCTGTTTCAGCTGCGTCAAAAAAAGAAAATCGTGCTATTATGGGAACGTCGGCATTAACACCTCAACAGATGGCGGACTTTGTCAAAAAGAAAAATCCGAAAAACGTCCGGCTTGAAGGTGTGACCGTCGAAGAACTCGCCAAGCTGTTCGTCGTCATCGGAGCAAAAGAAGGTGTCCGTGGCGATGTCGCGTTCGCGCAAGCATTGAAAGAGACCGGCTATTTCAGTTACAAAGGGGACGTCCTCCCAAGGCAACACAATTATGCGGGTATCGGCACGAGCGGTAACGGGGTAAAAGGCCATACGTTCCGCTCGCCTTTCCGAGGCGTCACGGCCCATATTCAGCATTTGAAGGCCTACGCTTCGAAAGACAAACTGAACATGAAGCTCGTGGACCCTCGCTTCCGTTACGTGAAACGAGGATCCGCCCCAACATGGCCCGCCCTCCAAGGCAAATGGGCGATGCAGCCGAGAGGCAACTATGGCAACGACATCCTTACGATTTACAAAGAGATGGAACGAACAAAACTTCGCGTCGCCAAAAAATGAATGACCTACAATGACTTACAGAGGTGAAAGATAGTGACTTGCAACCAAGTACGATTGTTTAGCGGACTCGCACTTCTCGTGACCGGCGTCGCTTTACTACTTAAACGTTAACAAGCATTCGGGGTATTTGCCCCGATGCTTTTTTATGTTTCCTGTAAACTATAAAGAAGACATTTAGACGTGACCGATATAACGTCCGTTAAGGAGGAACAGAGCATGTCGACTTGGGATAAACGATTCAACACGGATGAGTATGTGTACGGGGAAACACCGAACGCCTTTGTGAAGCAACAGGCACCCCTGTTCAAACAAGGGATGCGCGTGCTCGCAATCGCTGAAGGGGAAGGACGAAATGCAGTTTGGCTTGCAGAACAAGGAGTCGACGTGGACATGTGGGACTACTCGCAAGTCGGTCTCGACAAAGCAAACCGGTTAGCGGAACGTCGCGGAGTCACCCTTCACACCCGTCTCGTCGATTTGGCCGAGGCCGATTGGCCGGAAGACACCTATGACGCGATCGTCTGTATTTACGGACATTTCCCCGCTCATGTGAAAAAGTCCGTCGTTGCTGGTGTCAACCGAGCCCTAAAGCCAGGCGGTTATTTTGTAACGGAAGTCTACAGTGAGGCGCAACTCGCTTACGGGACGGGCGGTCCGAAGCAAAAAGAACTGCTTTATACACCAGCCGATTTTGCCCCACTCATGGATGCATTCAAAACGATTCACTTTTTTGACGGGACCGTCGAACGACACGAAGGTGCGCTCCATAACGGTGAATCGGCGGTGTTGCAATATATCGTACAAAAACATCACTCAATCGAAGAATTGTAATCTCGTTCGATTCGAAAACAGGCTTCGAAACAAATCCGATTCTCCCCTGAAGCATATGCCGTCAACGTGCCTTCATGCAGGAGCATGATTTGCCGGGCAATCGACAGGCCAAGACCATCACCCGGCGTCTCGCCTCGTGATGCGTCCACCCGATACGTCCGGTCAAACAAATGGTCGATGGACGCAATCGTCTGGGGTGTCGTCTCATTACACAGTTGCCATAAGACATGCTCGTCTCGTTCAACGAGTGTCAATTCGATTGGTCCACCTGGTGTCGCGTATTTCAATGCGTTCGACATCAAGTTCTGAAAGACGCGAATCAGTTGGTCTTGATCAGCTTCGATGTAGAGATCCGATTGCACATTGATCGATATGCGAGATCCGGCCTCTTCAAACAATGGGCCCATCTCGTGGACGAGCTGCGTCGTCAACAGACTGATATTCATCCGATGTTTCAAGAGCGTCACTTGAGATGAGTATAAGCGGTTTACATCCATCAACTGATCGAGCAATTGTTCGAGCTGGGCCGTTTTCTCGTTCAATACGTTGAAATGACTCCGTTCGACATCCGTCACGGCACGTTCGCTTTCAAGCAATTGCAGGTAGCCACGAATGCTCGTCAACGGTGTCCGTAAGTCGTGGGACAGGTTCGAGAACAGTTGATTGCGTTCTTCTTCGTGAGCCCGTTCTTTTTCGAACAGGTGTTGCAACTGCTTTGACATCCAATTCACGCTTTGCCCCAGTGAAGCCAGTTCATCCCGACCTTCCACTTCGACCGTCCGACCGAGGTCACCACTAGCGATTCGCTCAATCTCGCTCGACAAATACGTGATCTTGCGTAACGTTTTGCGCATCATCAATGAGAAGCCGATCACAAAAATAAAAATCGTAATAAACGTCACGGTCAAAAAGGCAAGATTGGACGTTAATGGCTCAGGCGTGGTCTCATTCCGAATGTAATACATGCTGATTGAGTAGCCCATGATTAAAAACGCGATCGTGGCGATGAGTGCATTGATTAAGATAATCCCAATCAGCTTGACGAGTAATCGGTCCCACTGTCGCTGCTTCATAACCGATACCCTACGCCCCAAACCGTCTTGATAAACGATGGTTTCCGAGGCGTATCTTCTATTTTCTCGCGAATTTTTGTGATGTGCACCATCACGGTATTATCGACCTCAAACGCATCCTCTCCCCACACGGCCTCATAAATTTGTTCGACCGTCAGCACTTGATTCGGATGCCGCATGAAATAGGCGAGAATATCAAATTCTTTTGGGGTGAGGCGAATCAGCGTCTCGCCTTTTTGGCATTGCCTCGTCTGCACATCGAGCGTCAATTCTTGAAACATGAGTTTTCCAGACTGGCTCGCTTGATGTGCCCCATAGTCACGATAACGTCGGAGCAACGACTTGACCCGAAGTGTCACTTCGAGCGGGTTGAACGGCTTTTTCATATAGTCATCCGCTCCGACAGAAATGCCTTGCATCAAATCCAAGTCACTCGTTTTAGCCGTTAGCATCAAGATTGGCATGAACTGTGTCTTCCGGATTTCGATGCATGTGGAAATGCCGTCCATGACGGGCATCATCCAATCCAAAATGAGTAAATCGATCGGTTCATGCGCGACGATGTCGAGCACCTCTTGCCCTGTTTTCGCAAACCGAAGCGCATATCCTTCGTTCTTCAAATAAATCGCGAGCAGCTCGCGAATTGCCTCATCGTCATCAGCAATCAAAATGGTCGGTTGTGACCGCATGTTCTTCCTCCTTACTTGAATACGCGTTATTATGGACGTTCTAAGCAGTCGTCTCGATTGAACTTAGCGTAGCATCTTTTTTCTGCTTCTGTTCCATCCTACGCGTCAACTTGTCTATTTATCTTAAGTGTACCGAGCGGATTGCAACGACTTCTGTGGTACTTCTTAAGATTTCTTAAGATGACGCTAAAAACTCCTTACGTTTGTCGGGGAATACTAGACAAAGATAAGGAGTGAACGAACATGGAATTATTGACACAATACGTGATGCTCGCCATCGGCATCATGTTTACCCCACTATCAGACGACGTATTGATGATTACCCATCTGACCGTCGCACCATCTGGCTTGGCGCTCTTCATCACGACGTGGGTCGTCTTCACGCTCGCGTTCAGTTGGTTTTATGTTGTCGGCCGCGGACTCCATCGCGTGATTCCGACTTCCAAGCGCAATTCCCGGTACTTGAATCGGGCGAAGGCACTCTATGAGAAGCATGGGTCACGGATTGTCCTCATCTCGTACTTTATTCCCGGCCTGCGCCATCCGCTCCACTACGTCGCCGGATTCACGTCACTCAAGTTTCGGACGTATGCATTCTACAATGCCATCTCGGCCTTTCTTTATACGGGCGCCTGGTTCATCGTGATTCGCTTAGCCGGGGATATTCCTGCATTTCAACAGCTCCAAAATTGGGTCCTGTCTTTATGACATCAATGTCCTCGATACTTCCCGAGCGCTCGCATGTTCAACATATAGAGCACACCCGCGTAAACAATCAAGCCGAGCACGTAGCCCCAGATGCCGGCGAAACCGCTACCGTACACCATCACTTCTTTGATTGCCGTCGCTCCGTAAAAGATGGGCATGATGTAGCTCAAGTTGCCGAGTCCATACGGAATCAATTCGAGCGGGATTAACCCTGAGAAGAACACTTGCGGGATGATCGTGAACGGAATCATCTGGACAACTTGGAGCTCTGAACGGGCGAACACCGAAATCGTCGCGCCGAACAAGACGGCCGTTCCGGCCATGAGGATCATCACGAGAAACACCCAACCGATATTCCCAAGCGACGTCAGCCCGAGCACGTAAATCGTATAGAGAACGATGAAGACGGACTGGACGACCGCAAACACACCGTAGCCGAGCGTATACCCTAGAATGACCTGTCCGCGTTTGATCGGTGTCATGAGCAATCGTTCGAGCGTGCCGCCGCTCCGCTCTTTGACGAGCGCCATCGCCGATAGGATGAAGACGAAGAAGAACGAGAACAGTGACAAGAACACATAGCCGAACGAATCGAACGTCGATTGTCCTTCCTCCCCATATACATAGTTCATCTCGATATCAGCCGCCGGATTCAACGCCGACAGCGCCGCTTGAATCTCTCGTACCGCCTTTGAAGATTTCGTCGATGGCTCTCGGAGCGTGATCGTCGTCCCTTCCTGCGTCGCTTCAAAAATCGCATCGACGTCTTTATTGTCCTCTAAATATCCGACCGGATTGTCGACCGTGTCCAACCTGACGTCGAGCGTCTCGGCTTCGAACGCCTCGACGAGTTGCGTTTGCGCGTTCTCATCGAGCACGACGACCGGCACGTAATCCGAGTCCCCGAGAAGAAAGTAAACGAGCGTCAAAATGAGGAGCGGTGCGATCAAAATCAAGGCGACACTCCGTTTATCGTTGAGCGTCTGAAAGATGACGCGTTTCGCCAAGTTACGCATGATCCGTCCCTCCTTTACGACCGGCGATGAGGAACAGTTCCTCGACGCGACCGTTTTCCGTTTGGTCTAACAGATGCGGCACAGTGTCGTAAGCGATCAAGCGTCCCTTATAGATGAGCGCGGCCCAATCACACTCGAGCACCTCATCCATGACGTGAGTCGAGACGATGATGGTCGTCCCGCTCGCCCGAATCGCTTGAAACTGATCCCAGATTTGGCGACGTAAAATGGGATCGATTCCGACCGTCGGCTCGTCTAAAAACAAGACGTCCGGCTGATGCAGGATGGCGATGGCGAGCGACAACCGTTTTTTCATCCCGCCCGAGAAGTTTCGGACGAGTTTTTTACGGTCGGCCGTCAAATCGACGAGCGTAAGCACTTCCGTGATGCGTTGTTGCAATGTCGTCTTGCCAAGCTTATAAATGGAGCCGAAAAACTCTAAGTTCGCCTCGGCCGACAAGTCGTCATACAATCCATCGTTCTGGGGCATGAAGCCGATGTTGTGGAGCATGTGCATGTTCGGCATGACCGTCTCCCCGATTCGAACCGAACCTTTGTCTGCGGCCAGAGCGCCGATCATCAGCCGGATGAGCGTCGTCTTCCCCGAACCGGACGGACCGAGCAGGCAACAGATGTCCCCTGAGTTGATGGTAAAGCCGACGTGGTCGATGGCCAATTGGTCACCGAACGATTTGCTGACGCCATTCAGTTGAATGTCCATAACGATTCTCCTTTTCGATGTCCGATTCATGTACACTTGACTAACAGACACCGTGTTGGTTTGTATGTTCAGTATAGACCTCGTCCGACAACCCAACAATCGGCAATATCGTGCATCGTGTCGGTTATCAGACAGTCCGCACTCAAGTGTTGGATAAAGGAGAAAAAACAGATGGGACATGAAGATTTACGCATCACACGAACGAAACAATTGATCAAGACGGCCTTTTTGGATTTGATTGACACGCACGGGTTTGAGGCGGTCACCGTGAAAGCCATCACCGAACGGGCCGGCATCAATCGCGGGACGTTTTACAGTCACTATGTGGATAAGTTCGACTTGATGGAGAAATTGATTGAAGTCATTTTTCATGAGGCCGAACAGAAACTGGTCAAACAGATTCCACGCGTCTTCGGTGACCAACGCGGACCCGCCGCTCATGAGTTGCTCGTCCCGTTCATCCGCTTCATCGAAGACAATAAAATCTTGATGAAACCGCTCCTCGGGCCGAACGGCGACCCTCAGTTTCAGGTCCGGCTCCGGTCGTATATGCATGCGGCGCTGTTCCAACGTTCCCCAACAGTGTTGTTCGACGCGACGAAAGCACTCGTGCCGGCCGATTATCTCGTGTCCTATATTTCCGCGGCCCATATGGGGGTCATCTACGAATGGCTGTACAACGACCGTCCTGAGACCGCTGAGGACATCGCCCGTATCATTTATACGATCACGTTTGAAGGACCGTTGACGGCCGGAGGTCTGAAGCCATAAGTTTTTCCCATCATCCAATTTGATAATTTTGTACATTCGAGCCCGATATGCATGTTCATACATCGCGAAGCAGGGAATAAGAGACGTGATGGCAAATTGTTAGAGTAGTTCATCACGCTCTCATACTTAAGATTGAAAAATACATGGTGGAAGAAGGGCGAAACACATATGCAAAACGTGAACAAATCAGTAATTGTGATCGGTGGAGGTCTCGGAGGGATATCAGCAGCCATCTCGCTCGCACAAAAAGGATACGACGTCTCTTTGTACGAAAAGAACGACCACATCGGTGGGAAAGTGAACCGGCTTGAACAGGACGGGTTCGGCTTTGACCTCGGTCCATCGATTTTAACGATGCCGCAGATCTTCGAGAAACTGTTCGCAGGCAGCGGCAAGCGGATGGAAGACTATGTACCGACAAAACGGCTCGACCTCGAGTGGCGCTCGTTCTTCCCGGACGGCACGGTACTCGACTTGTATCACGACTTGGACGTGATGGAGCGCGCCAACCCGTCGCTGTCGCGGAAAGACATGCGTGAGTATCGCGAGCTGTTGAAATATGCCGAGCGCATCTACCACACGACAGAGAAGGCGTATTTGAAGGAAGGGTTCGAGTCGCCGCGCGAAGCGGTCGCACAGACCGGTCTCTTCTCGACGTTGTTCGGCTTCGATTTGACGTCGACGATGTACGACGGGATCGCCAAACGAATCAGCAACCCGCATTTACGGACGATGCTGTCGTATTACGTGAAATACGTCGGCTCATCCCCGTACAGTGCACCGGCCGTCCTCAACATGATGATTTACATGCAGCACGCACAAGGCTGTTGGTACGTCGAAGGCGGGACACATAAACTGGCGGAAGGATTGACGAAACTCGCTGAAGAGATCGGTGTGAAGCTCCATACCGGGCAAGGCGTCGTCCGGGCCCATACGTTGAACGGACAACTGACGGCAATCGAACTCGAGGACGGACGGCTACGTTCGGCCGACTATTTCGTCTCCAATATGGAAGTCATCCCGTTCTATCAAAAGATGGTCGAGGCGGACGAGCAGTACGTCGACAAGCTCGTTGAAAAGTACGAACCGGCCAGCTCCGGTTTCGTGCTCCATCTCGGGGTGAACAAAGAGTATCCGGCGCTCGGCCATCACAACTTCTTCTTCTCGGAGAACTTGCATGAACAGATGGATAAAATCTTCGAGCAGCATCAGTTGCCGGACGATCCGACGATTTACTTGGTGAACGTCAATAAGACCGATCCGACACAGGCACCGCCCGGGCATGAGAACATTAAAATCTTGCCGCACATCCCGTACATCCAAGACAACCCGTTCACGCCAGAGGACTACGCAGCGTTCGAAGAGCGTGTACTCGATAAGCTCGAGCGGATGGGCTTGGACGGTTTGCGAGAACATACGGTGACGCGCGACGTCTGGACGCCGCATGATATCGAGCGCATGTACGGCTCGGACCGGGGCGCGATTTATGGGACCGTCGCCGATAAAAAACGGAACGGCGGCTTCAAGCACAAGAAACAGAGCGAGCTGTACGACAATCTCTACTTTGTCGGCGGCACGGTCAATCCAGGCGGCGGCATGCCGATGGTGACACTGAGCGGCCAGCAAGTGAGTGATAAGATCGCGAAACGTGACGGGGTCGTCACGAGCTAAATAACGGAAGAGCCCTCATTCATACGACTGAATGGGGAGCTCTTTTTTGCATTCCTCTCAAACTTGAAACTTTTTACAATTCCTTGCCGTATACTGCATAAAGGTATAGAATACTGACAACATATCGGGAGGAAGCCAATGCATCAAATTACGAGTTTTTTCTTTATGTATGCGAAAGTCGTCGTCAGTGATCGCGTCCCGTTCATCTTCACAATGGGGATCCCGCTCGCGATTGCACTATTGTACAGCCCGCCGAACATCGACACGATGACACCCGCTGAGTTTTCCACGTACTTGTCGTACTTTTGGGTGTACATCATCTTGGCGACGTATTTGAATGGCGTCGCACTCGAACTCGCTCGCATGCGCGAGCACGGTCTTATGAAGACGTACGTCATGATTTCTGGGAACAAATATACATACGTCACGGCCATCATTTTGGCACAGCTTCTGTTCGCGGCCATCAGCCTCATCATCTTCACGGTCATCGTCACGCTCGTCCACGGCCAGTTTTCATTCGGCCTGCTCGTGACCCCGTTACTTCTTCTGCTCGGCAGCTTGCCGTTAGCAGTCGGATGTATCAGCATCACGCTCCTGCCGGTGAAAGTCTCGAGCCTGATGAAGTTCGCGAACATCCTCATGTATCCGCTGTTCCTACTCGCCGTCAAACAGTCGGATCAATGGTTCGGGTACGTCAATCCGTTCTACGCGCTCCATCAACTGTCTCTCGCTCTGCTCCACGGCGTCACACAAATCGACGTCTCATTCAATCTCGTCGCCACCTTGCTCTCGCTCACCGGCTATGTCGTCATCGGACTCATCGCCATGAAACGATTCAATCTCGTCTCACTCGTCACACGCTAGGAGGAACTTATGCACATTCAACAGTTGTCGTATCGTTATCCGAAAGCGAAACGTCCCGTGCTCGACGACGTCTCGTTCACGCTTCACTCTAATAAAATCAACGTCTTAATTGGCTTGAACGGTGCCGGGAAGACGACGCTATTCGACTGCATGACCGGCACACTCCCGGTCGATCATACGTCGCTGTCGCTCGTCCCCTCGACCGACATGCTCTATTTGACGCAAAACATTTTATACTACAATGAACTGACCGGCAAAGACCTCGCTTTCTTTATCGGACGGTTGTCCAAACGACCCGATTTCAAAAAACTCGAGTCGTATGTGAACGGACTCTCGACCGCACGAGAGCAAGAGCTGTTCGAACACTTATGGAAGATGAAACTCGGGAAAATGTCTGTCGGGGAGCGGAAGTGGTTGTTCGTGACGTTGCTCGCCTCGGTCAAGCGCTCCCTCTATCTGTTCGACGAACCGACGAGCGGGGTCGACCCGGCATCGCGAATCCACATCATGCGGCGGTTGCACCGTCTCGTCCAAGACGGACGGACGTGCCTCATCTCGACGCATCAGCTACACGACCTTTCGCAATTTGACGCACATGTCATTTTCCTCCACGCGGGACGTGTGTTATACGAAGGTGACTTCCAAGACTGGTTGCGCGCCTCAGGGACGAACGACCCGGACGAAGCGTTCGTCGCGATGGTCGAAGGAACGATGAATGATGTGGCGGTGACACGATGACCGATTCATTTTGGGAACGACACCGCTTCAAGTTCTATACGATTGGCATGGTCATCTGCGGGATATTGGTAGGTATGTTTTCATAAAAAGAAGCATCTGACACGACGTCAGATGCTTCTTTTAGTTGCCTGAACTCGATTTTCCGATAATCAGCTTCAATACAACAATGATTCCGCCTAACATGACAGCAAAGGTACCAAGTGACCAGAGCATGTCCAACACTCGTAGATCCATCGTATTCGTCCTCTCCTTTTAAATATTATTTAGATTCAAGATTTCATTCACATCTTCAGTGTATATCGAATCGAATTCAAATACGTCGGTCCCTTCCATTCCACGAGTGAAGAGCATCTTGTCATCATCTAGAACCCAAACGTTCACCATTGCCTCCATCGTCGACTCAGACCGATTGTTCACTGTGATAACGTAGTCGGGCAAACCTGTAACTTTCGCTTCAGACAAAGGACTCGTCTCAATCAACTCGAGAAATCGCCCAATTTCCGCCTCGTCCGTGAGCGTATCGCCAGAAAAAACGATTGTGCTTTCATCTGCATACGTCCCGACGACAAGTTCACGACCGTTTTCATTACATGCATTTAAAAATAGTAGCCCGACAATTAAAAAGAAGACTAGTCTTCGTCTCATCCATCCGCACTTCCCTTTGGTTTACTTGAAGCGATCTTTAGATGCGTCGCGATGCGCCGTCCGCAGCTCATGATTCGTCACGTGCTCCGGGTCAATCAACTCGATTTTCCGGTTCACCCATACTGACAAGAAGATGAATGGGATGAACAAAGCGAGTAGCATAATTGCGAAGATGACGAGTGACCCTTCAATCGCCCAAGCGATGGCGATGAAGACCCCAAGCAGGATGACGTTCGCGAGCACGATGCCGAACTCGAGTCGCACGAACTTTTGATAGCGCGCGTCGTCATTGAATGTGAGCAGCAACTTCATCCGATGCCATGCCCGATAGAGACTTGGCAGCTGCGTCGCCATGATGATGATGGCGAACGTCGCGAGGGTGATGTCTTGCGTAAAGATGAAGTAAAAGGCGATTCCTAAAATTGCGAACGTGAGCAAGAGCGCCGTCCGGTTCACTTTCCGGTCGTTCTCGACCATTTGTTTCAGTCGTTCATTTTTATTAACCATACTGATTACTCCCATCATGATGACTTTCGTTTTTCGCGCTCGAGTTGCGCCTTGCCAAGCTCCGTCGCGGTCACATGCTCCGGGTCAATCGTTTTTAACTCACGGTCGATGCGAATCCCAAGCGCTAGGAACGTGATCAGACCGACGATAACAACGATGACGAGCGTAAGTAGCGTGATCCATCCGAGCATCGAGCTCGCGATCAACAGCACGAGAAACACGATGTTCCCGACGGCCAAGCCGAACTCGGATCGTACTTTTTGTTGGTAGCGAGCATCGTCGTTGAAGGTGAGCAGCAACTTCATCCGATGCCACCCTTTATACAGCACGGGCAGCTGTCCAACCAAGATGATCGGCAACAGTAAAAGGACATCCGTCGCCCAAAAATAGATGATGAACAGTGCGATGATTCCTATCGTCGGGTACAACATTTGTTTTTGTCGCTTTCGATCGTTCTCCATCATGCGTTCAAGTCTTATGTTATGGTCAACCATCCAATCCCCCTAATCAAAACTCGTTACCTTCTTTTACGAAAGGAAACGGCAAATCGTTTCACTCAACTCGAATATCGTTATCGAGAATGTACATCGTCTCTTCGTAGCGTTGTTTACTATAGACGTCGTCTTGCCTGTGGAGCGTCTCAAAAAATGCTTCGAACAGTTGTTGATCTAAAGGCTTCCGTCGAATAATGACTTCTTGAATGACGCTTGTCGCCGTCTCTCGCAACGTCTCGTCATCCATCCAGGTCAACAGCTCACGAACGAGCTCGTTCGCCTCAAGTGAATCCAATCCATTGAACCAAATAACCGCACCGTCCAGTTTTTCTTTCGGTTCTTCACTATAAAGCAGGCGTCGCGCATCGTCCAAGAGTGTTTTCCCTTGTTTCATTTCAGTGATCGGTTCTGGGGTCATTTCTGCAAACATTGCCATGTCGACCGTCGTGAGCGCTTCGCTAAATTGACTGAACGAATCGAACAAGACATCAATCTCTTCCGTATCCGTATCGATATAGGCAATCTTAGGCGTCGCGCCTTCATGGTAGTCGAATGCGAGGAAAAAGTGCCCGTCACCGGCGAACGCAATCAATCGTTCATCCTCGACACCCCATTCCGTTAATAAAGCTTTCGATTCGATCAGCCCTTTGTGACGCCCGACCCCAGCAATTGAATCAACGAGGGCGATGTCGGCTTGTCCATTCCATGTAATCGGTAAGTCGCGATTTTCGACATATCCCCCGTTCTGGATACGAATCGCCTCGAGATAATCAGTCGGCAGTTTCACCCCGAGTCGCGTCTCCACTTCAGTCAACACGTCGTCCGTTAATGCGGGCAACCGGTTCGGGTCGTCCGGTGTAGCATTCCAAATGATCATTTTTCCCCTGCTTTCTTCAATCGTCTTATTTCTTATCCCAACTCCGCTTCAAGCGCTCCCGTTTCGTAAAGCCAATCAAGCTATCCGCGACATGCTCGTGATCGATCCGAAGCAACCGGTAATCGAGCCATGTCTCCACCACTAACATACCTGCAATCAACGTTGCCGACAGTCCGCTGAACATCGGCAATGCGAAGTATCCTGATACATACCCGCCCATCAAACCGAGCATGACCCATAACATCGCAATCGCGATGATACCTTTCGTCCGGATTAACCGTTTGTAGGAGCGATTTTCATTGAACGTCACGGATATGCGCGTCTTCTGCCACGCTACGTGACTGAGCGGGACAGCCGTCATCATCAAAAAGACGAATATCGCAAGCATTGGCAATGATGCATTAGTATAAATCCACCACCCAAATCCTAGCCCTGCCGCGGCGGCCCATAATAATTTAAATGCACCTTTTTTGGGAAGCACATATAACTGCTCGATTCGTTCTTCTCGTGTCACCATAATCTGTTCCTCCTTGAAACCAATTCGGATCGTTTACCGTATATACAAGTAGCATACCAATAATTAGGAGGTATTTCGATGGATATTCTGATTTTAGCCATCCTGCTCGGCATCGTCGGCTTTATTGTGACCCGCTCCTATACCATCTATCCGTCATCGTTCGGAGACCGTCCCCCCGTTCAGACCCGGGCCTCGCTCACGACAAAATGCCCGCATTGCCAAACCGTCGTCAAACGGCAAGAACACGGGCAGACTTGTTCAACTTGTCGAAAATCCTTTTAGACGGCTTGCTTTGCTTTTTGATGGGCCGTCTCTTTCTTTCCACTTAACTGGAACAACAGTACCCCGCCGACGATCAACACGATGCCAAGCGCTGTCTTCCATGTGAACGGGATCGCTTCGAGCCCGAACCAGCCGAGCGTGTCCCATAGGAGTGCGAATAGGATTTGTGACACCATGACGATGGAGATGGCGTGGCTCGGCCCGAGCTGTTGGACGCCTTGCGTCACACTCATGACGACGCCGACCCCAATGATGCCGCTGAACCAATACCACGTCTCCATCCCCGTGACGGCAAACAGACCCATTCCTTCACTGATCAGTCCGACGACTAGCGATGCCAGGAAACCGAGGGCGAGCACGAGCGTCGTCGTCGCCCACGCCCCGACTTGTTCTTTCACTTTGGCGTTGAACGTATTCTGCACACAGACGAGCATGCCGCCCATGACCGCGAGCATCATTCCAAGTGCCATGACATGTCCTCCTCATTCATAAATACTTTCCCCAGTGACGGCAATCAACCCGGCGCGATCAATGATTGCAATCGACCGACGATCTCGTTCGATCAATCCTTGCTCGACGAACCGCTTGAGTGTCCGGTTGACGTGGCGATAGCTCGTCCCAATCAAATCGGCGATATCGGTCAACTCATCTACCGTCGACCCGAGCGTCGTCTCTTCCGGTGTCATCGACAACAGATAGCTCGCGAGTCGCACGTCGACCGGATAGAACAAGTTGAAACTCAGCGATTGCGACTTCATCTCAAACTTCTTCGTGATACCTTCGAGCAAATAATGCAACCACGTGACATCGTCTTTGGCGTGAAGCGCGAGATCGTCGAAGCGGACGACGAGCATCTCGACCGGCGTGACTGCCTCGACCGTGTTCAAGAACGGCGTGCGTCGGACGTATTCGATGTCGCCAATCAAGTCGAACGGATGTTTGAACGACAAGACGAGCCGTTTCCCCGCCGCCGACGTATGGGCCACCCGAATCTTTCCCTTCACGAGAAAGTGAAGCTGCCCCGCTTCGTCGCCTTGGGTGCAAATCGCCTCCCCCGTCGCGTAACGGACGAGCGTAATATGAGGACGGACCGTTGATGGAAGTACTTGATCAAGCCCATATTGCTTCATGTAACGTTCAATCTGTTCCATTGCCAATTATCCTTTCAATACGAGAATCCCGACAATCATCATGACGACCCCGAGCAGTTGCGTCCGGTTCAAGTCACGGCGCAACATCCCGAACCAGCCACGCCAGTCGATGACGAGCGCTAATGCGAGTTGGGCGATTAAAAATAATGAGATGGTGAGCGTGACGCCGAGCTCATGTACGGCCGTCATATTGCTGAACAAGATGAACGCAGCGAACGCGCCGCCTGACAAATAGAGCGGCTCGACGCGGCGCATATGGACATACGTCCGGTCGCGGACCAGAAGCATGATGACGAGCGCGACAAGGAAGCCTGTCAATTGCGTCAACGTCGCAGCTTGCCACGTTCCGATACTTGAACTGATGCGAGCATTGGCGACACTCTGTAGCGTTAAAAAGAAGCCGCCGCTGATGGCGAACAGTACTCCGCGCATGATGTCTTTCCTCCCTTACGACAAACGAATCAGCATGATCCCGATGACCATGACGAGTAAACTAACGAGTTGAATCCCAGTGACCGGGTTTTTCGCGGCACCAAACCAACCGAAGCGATCGATGAGCAGACTCCCGCACAGCAAGCCGACAATAACGATGACGACAGCGATGCCGGTCCCGACCATCGGTACGATTAAGACGTTCCCACCGATGAAGAGTGCCCCGATGATGCCACCAATCCAAATCCACCACGGCTGACCGCGTAGCCCGCGCCATTCGACGCTCGGCCGCAAGACGAGCAAGATGAGCAGTAACGTGACCGTCCCGACGACGAACGAGACGAGCGCCCCTTTCAAAGCCGATTCGAGCACCGTTCCCAAATAACCGTTGATGGCCGTCTGTGTCGCACTCATCATACCGGTCCCGATTCCGACGAGGCGCCAGGCGTTCAAATTGCCGGTTCCCGTCTGCGACGAGGCGACCAGTTTGCCGCGACGACGATTAATCCAGTCCGTGAGCGCGACCGTCCCGACGACGCCGAGCAACACGAGCAAAGCCCCGAATACGCGCCACGGCGTGAGGACGTTGACGGCTGAGTTGAACCAGCCGAAGTGGTCAATCAACAGCCCCATCAAAATCTGTCCGAAGATCGGCATAATGACGGTCTGGACACTACCGAGCCTCGGGAACAACAAGATGTTCCCCGTTAAAAAGATGACCCCCAACAAACCACCCGACCACATCCAAAGCGGTTCTCCTTGGAAAATGGATGATTCGATCCCGAATGACTGTCCGGTAAGCAGTAACGTGAGCGTTAAAAAAGTCGTCCCAATCGCGAATGACAGAAACGACGCGACGAACGGTGACCCGACGATGGTTCGCAGACGCGAGTTCACGCTCGTCTGCATCGGTAACAAAATCCCGATGACGAGTCCAATCACAATGGCTAACATAGTCTCTTCCTCGATTCTCTCTATATACTGTGTACGTCTCAAGCTTACTCCTCGAGCACTCGAGCATAAAGGACCGATGTCCTGAAAAATAAAAAAAGACGAGTTCCAACTATCAGGAACTCGTCTTTCTGTGCGTATAGCGCTCAGTTTTCGCTTCGTCGAACATCCGATTCGTGACGTGGTGTGCATCAAACGTCAGTATGACTCGATGGACTAGACGTGAAAACACCAACCCACCAATCGTGCCGACTCCTAAGATGGTTAGGAGTGTCCAAATCGTGAGAAACCCGGTGTGATGAGCAGCGAGCAGACAGAGAAACAGTAAAAAAATGAACCATTCGACGATAAAATCACTGTAAACCCAACGCCGATAGCGAGGCTCTGAATTAAATGTCAGCAACACTTTCGTCTTGCACCACGCGACACATAATTGTGGCAAATACACTGCAAATAGGATGAGCGGTAAGTAAATCGATGTCTGATACGAGATGAACGCGACGACGATGAGGTTGAAGAAGAGACCCCAATAGCGCCAATGCCACGTCGCATCCTCATGTACGAGCAATCGCTCGATTCGTTCCTGTTTCGTCAACATCTTCATAGCAATCCACTCGCTGTTGCCAATTCAGAGCGGACCGGTTGAGCTGCATCTGCGCTTTGGACAGTTTCATTGAAGCGTTTATACAGAAGCGGCAACAGCACCGCCATCCCAAGGACGAGAGTCCATGTCCACCAAGGGGCCGCCAGTTTATAACTTGCCACGCTACCGACGATGAAGACGTACCACCCACCTAAAATCCGGTAGACGTTTTGCGTCGCCACTCGTGCGCCGTTTTCATCCGATAGACGAGCGAACGCCTCTCCTTCTTTCAGCAAATACACGATTGAACCGCTGGCGAACAAACCCATCAACCCTAAGCCAACCCACCAAATGTGATCCGCGAGCAACGTGACAAATAATAGTCCAGGGACAGGAACGAACAGCATGTCTCGTCGCCGCTTCCTTTGCTCACGGTATCGGTTCATTTTGTCAATCCGTTGTTGTTTCGTCATACGATTCCATTCCTTTTCTAGTCATTGATTCCGTCAAGACGACGCTTCAGCTTCTCGCGATTGGCTTTAGCCAGCATGTTCGACGTGACGTGTTCCGGGTCGAGTTTGAGCAGTTTTCGATCAATCCACAGCGGTAACAAGACAGAAGGTGGTGCCCCGATGACAATCGCCCACATCAATACGTCCTTATGGACTTGCCCCGTTAAAAACAGGGCGATCAGACTGAACAATAAGATGAACGTGAAAACGAGTGAGGAAAACTGTAGTTTAATGAGACGTCGATACGTCCAGTCGTCATTGAACTGCAGATAGAGGACTGTCTGTTTCCATTCGAAAAACAACGTCGGGATGAGACTGACCACCGCAATCACGCCAGAATAAGTCGTATGCATCATGAAATAGAGCGCACTCACAAAGATGACGACACTGCTCCCAATCATAAAACGACGATACGTCGTGTTGATTTGTAACAACGCTTCAGTCCGGATTTCCCTGTTCATCTCATCCCTCCTCAGTCTCTGACGTTGTCGAGTCGAATCTCACGAAGCATCGGATGCTCCGGGTCGATGTCGGTCAATCGCTCGTCTTGTTTTCGAATCAAGCGGTAGCCACCGTATAGTACACCAACTGCCACAGCTAATATCCAGGCGAACATCCAACCAAGGTTAAGCGTCAGCGCAAACGATAAAATGAATACGACGAACAGCGCAAAGACAAATCCGTTCCGACGGGCGATGATGATTTTGGCATCCTCTCGCTCGGTCAACTCGGTCTCGACTCGGTTCGCCTTGAAGAAGATTCCTCCCAGCAGCAAGAGACAGACGAGAACGCCGGCCACGTACCACCCGTTCCATGAATCCGATTGAATCAATCCGACGAGACAAAACACCATCGGAAACGTGAGCAGACTTTGAAGAACGGCCGTCTTTATATTGGTTTTATAAATCAGATTGATACGTTCTTGTTTGGTCATCGAATCCCTCCTTAAAAGCTTTCTCGTTTGACGTCGCGACGCCTCGGTTGCTCAGGATCAATCCGTTTTACTTTCTCATCAAGCAGGCGTTCGACAATTACCAGCGCTAACGCCGCAAGGGAGAAGATGAAAAATGGGATCCAACTGATTGTTTCGAGCTTCAAAAGCAATGGGAAAAACAAACAGCCGAAGACAACCATCATATAGTCGAACACATATTGAATGTGGATGACCCGCTTCGCTCGTATGTGATCTGTGAAACTGCTCATGAATCGACTTTCCCGCATGATCATCACGCCGTATGCTAACAGCGACACGACCATCAAACTTCCGTATACGAGCGATCGTGTCTCGGTTTGTAGAAAGAAGAAGAGCAATACCCCAATCGGAATCGCAAAACCGAGCCTGATGAGAAGCCATTTTCGGTTTGCGGTAACCATTTGCTTCAAACGGTGATGTTTATTCATAAGCTACTCCTTTAATTGTGATGGATCCAAGCTAACCTCATGTCTATTTCAATCTCACCACGTGAATCTCGTGCGTTGAATCTCTCGACGAGTCGGTTGTTCTATATCCATCCAGCTCAACTGTTGATCGAGTTTATGATGCGTAAACAAGATGAACGCGCTACCACTGACGAATAGAACAAAGGGAATCAAGCTGGTCAGGATATTCAGTCGCATCATCAGTGGAAAAATCACGGCCATCATGATGACGAACAAGTAGTCGAGTTGATATTGGATGCCAATCACCTTCTTCGCTTGATCATGCGTCGTTAATGCTTTGACGAAGCGCGCTTCCCTCATAAACAAAATACTTGCTGCACTGGTCAACGATAGAAGGAACGCTGCCATAATCATCGGGGAGCCTTGCGACTGTAAGAAGTAATAGATCAAAACCCCAGTCGGCAAAGCAAACATCAAACGTAACAACATCCACTGTACATTCATCCGTTTCACTTTATGTAATCGTTCTTGTTTGTTCATCTCATTCACCTCTTAACTACCTATACGGTTCTTAGCGAAAAAAGTTCCGTTTTTTTACAATTGTCTTGTAGCAACCTACTCGCTTGACGAACCAGTCCTTTCGCTATATAGTTTAGTTAACTTAACTATATTAAAAGGTAGAAAGACTGAGGTTTTCTTTATGAATTTGCTACAAAATCCACGCTTCGTGTTCACATGGTTATCCGGGATGACGCTCACGCTCGGCTTCTCGATTTTCTTCTTGAGCGTATCGTGGCTCACGATCGATGTGCTGAAGCAACCGGCCCTCCTCGGGATTATCATGACCGCCGTCTCGTTGCCGCGTGTCGTGATGATGATATTTGGTGGCGTGTTCGCTGACCGATTCCAAAAGAGTCGGCTTTTATTTTTGACGAACCTCGGACAAGGTGTCCTCATGGTCGCGGTCGTGGCGCTCCATCTCGCGGACGCGTATTCGGTATTCGCTTTGATCATGATTTCCATCGTGTTCGGACTACTTGACGGTATGTCCTATCCGGCGTTGTCTTCCTTGATTCCGTCCCTCGTCAAACAAGAAGAGCTGCAGCGTGCTAACTCGCTCTTCCAAGGGACGCTCGAGCTCATGTTCGTGTTCGGTCCGTTCCTCGCCGGTGCCTTACTCACATGGGGCGGCTTCGGGCTTAGCTTCGGGACAGCGGCCGTCTTGATTTTCATCGCCGCTATCTTGATTATGCCGCGCTTGATTCGTGACTCCATCCCCCTCGCCCGTGCCATGTCGCTCGATCATGTCATCTTTGACTTGAAAGAGGGCATCCGTTACGTCTCGAGCACACCGATTTTGCGGAGCGGGACGCTATCGATTGCCATCGTCAATTTGTTCGTGATGGGACCTCTCATCATGAGCATCCCGATTCTCGTCGGTGAACGAGGCGGCAACGCGTTTGATTTGAGTTTGATTGAAGGTGGGCTTGCTGTCGGGACGTTCGCCGCAAGTTTTCTCGTCCTGTTGTTCCGCTCGGTCCATCGTGGACGCTTCGTCTTCCGCGTCTTGTTTTTGACGATTGGGGCCTTTTTCCTCTATACGCAGGCGCAGTCCATCACACTCCTCGCCTTGGCTGCGGCCGCGAGCGGATTCATGTTGATGCTCGTCTATTTGCCGACAGTCACGCTCATGCAAGAACATAGCGACCACGATAAGATTGGACGCGTCATGAGCATCATGGCGCTTGCCGCGTCAGGGTTAGAGCCGATCGCATTCGCCGTCCTGTCGATTTTGGTCGCCCTGGCCGTACCGATTCAAACGTTGCTCATCTCGTTTGGTATAATCGGATTAGCATTGAGTATCGTGTTATACGTGCGGAGCCAGACGTTCCGTGACACGCGATGAAAGGAGAACAATCATTGAACGACACACGCAAACAGCAAGTCATCGAGATGTATCGTCAAATCGACGAGCTCGACTTGTTGTTCACCAAATATTTTACCGAGTTGAACGAATTCGAACTCAGTTACCAGCAAGAGCAGATGTTACTCCTCTTCAAACGAAAAGACACATGGACGACGACCGAGATTGCGACAAAGATGAATATCTCCAAAAGTGCGGTCAGCCAAGTGCTCAAAGTGCTCGAACAACGTGAGTTCGTTAAAAAAGAGAAGAACCCGGACAACTTGCGCGAGAGCTTCATCCGGCTCGGCCCAATCGGTTTGAAGTACTCGAAACAAATCGATGCCATCGAGGAACGGCTCGCCGAAGAGATGTTCTCCGTGCTAGAAGATGACGAGATGACGATGATCAATCGTTCGCTGGCGTTGATGATCAAAAAATTCAAATGAAAAATGCGTATTGTCCCTGGCTTGGGATGATACGCATTTTTGGTTAGAGTTGCTCGACGGCACGTTCCGCTGCACGAAGCGCACCTTCGATGTGACCGCCAAACAAAGAGTCCGTCTCCGTCCCGGCGAGTGAGAGCATTCCTTCCCAGACTGGATTGAGCGCGATTGGCTGATAGACAGGGAAATCGGTCAACGGTTCCCCGTCTTGAACTGTGGCCGTATGCCGGTCGCTCGACCAATCGACGTAGTAGACCTCACGCGGTTGCCGCGCCTCTTCCCCGAACAGGCGCACGAGTTGGTCGATGACGCGATGATTCAATTCGTCCCGGTCGAGTACCGAGCGTTCGGCAGCAGACAACCGGAAGAAGCCGAATAACGCGGCAAGTCCGCCCGGTTGTGAGGCGTCATGAATCTCCTGCAATACACCGGCCCAACTCATGCCTTGACCGGATAGCCCCTTCTCTCGCCAAAACGGACGGTCGTACACGGCGAGTACTTTCGCCTGACCGGCCATCCAGGTTGGCGTATTTGCCAGCTTCGACTTCGTTGTTTCAGACAGTCCCGGGTGAAACGAGATGCGGGAGACGAGTCGTGGCGGGATAGCAAGGATGACGTGACTGAACGTTTGGGACCGTCCCGTTTCGAGGTCGATGGAGACCTCGTTTTCAGTCTGTTGAATCGAGGTGACAGTCGACTCGAGTTGAATCGTTCCGGCAGGCAAGGTTGCCGCCAGCGCCGTTGTCAAACTTGCCATGCCAGCGACGAGTCGCATCGATGGGACGATATGACCTGGCGGGAGCGTATGGCGCTCGATGACACCGAACTGCCGCTCGAGCATCAAATCACCGGCCGTATATTGTGAGAACGTCGGGAGGTTGAGCCGTTCGATCAGTTGCGTGATTGTCGTCTCCGTCTCTTGCCAATACCAGGTCGGACCGAGGTCGAAGCCGTCATGGCTCAACACGCGTCCCCCGATGCGATCGCGCGCCTCGAAGACGGTGACGTCATAGCCTTTCTCAGTGAGGAGCGACGCGGCGTATAAGCCGCTCACGCCCGCTCCGATAATCGCAATTGATGGATTCATGAAAACGCCCCTTCTTCGCATGTAGTGCTCCTATTATACTGAAAAAGACGAATACACATAATTTGGGCGCACTGCTCAAGAAAGGGCGTTACGAGTTGAAGCGTTTCTTCTATTACATCTTATTTCCCTACATCTGGGTGATGCGAGGATTATATCGATTTATCAAAACGGAAAGTACAATGTCTTATGCATTCATGCTGTTCTTTGTCCCCGTCCATATCCTCATCATCGGATATGGCCTCCAAGGGTCGCTCTTACTGGAAACCGTTTTTATGATTTATCTTTCAGCAGGATTGTTCACCCCAATGTATTACTTCGAATCGGATGTCAGACGTAGACGCACAAAACCGGGATACGTTCCGCTTAATGAGCGGTGACGTTTTTAGAAAGGATTTACCAACATGTCCAATACCGTCAAGACGCTACTTTATCCGTTCCTCGTAGGCATTCGCCTGTTCTCTCGATTTCGAAGAGGCAAGATATTGATGTATCTCCTTGCCTATCTATTCGTGTTCTCGTTTGAAGGGTTGCTGTTTTTCCAAATCCTCTACGTACCCAATTTAGTTCGGACCTTCGTAATCATGTATCTCATCCTCGGGATGATTTATGTCGAATTTCATTTTGATGATTTAGACCGGAAGGAGTCGCTTTGATAGATGACTGTCATCATGGAAGGAACGACGATTCATACTTCACAATCAACTCACCCAACCAGTCATCTTGAATTTCTTCTGACTCCATGCCTCGCTCTAAGTCATCTATGATTTCACTGTTCGGAAAATAGAGGCGTAACACAAACAGACTGTCTGCAATCGTCGATACAAAACTTTGATCGTCGACGTTGATTGTCAAATACGCGCCTCGAATCATCCGTTTGACGAGTGACCGTTTTTCGTTTCCCGTCATACATCTTGCCTTCAATTTCACTTGCGCTTCTCGTAACTGATCGGACAAATCTCGATTCAACGCTCGGCTAGTCCGCCCGTCCGGTTTCATGTACGGAAAACGATGAGACAAGTCAGTCCCGTCAACACATGCACACATGTGACGTAACCAAAACCCCCATTCAAAATGATTAGTGGGCTCAAGCACTGTATCCAACAGCCCGATGTCATAATCAATTTTGATTACTTCCGGATGTTCCTGCAATAAGATCATGCTTCGTCGCTTCAATACGTCAACGTCCACTTCCCGTTTAACGATGACCGTCACGTCTAAATCCGATTGTCCGGCCACAGCAGTCCCACGACCGACGCTACCGTATACATATACGCTATGTAGCGCTTCTGCAAATTCTTCTCGCAACAACTGAATCACTTCATCAATCACTTGCCGAAACATTGGTTGAATCCGTGTCACGTCTGTTTGATTGATGACGTAACCCGTCTCGTCAGTACCTAGTCGTGTCGGTAGCTCCATCACACACCCTCCTCAATAAACGTCGTCACGTCAAGCACTTGTTCGAGATAAATCCGATCGACGAGATAGTGATATTTCGTGTTCGTCCCCGGATACTCGTTGACAATCGATTCGCACCAATCGCGGTCGAACATTTTCTCCCAAGATTGTTTCAACTCTTCTTCGCTTTCGGCTTCCCGATCTTCAAACGAGAGAAAATACCGATTCAACGCGAACGTCCAGTAACCGCCCTCGACTGCGAGCACATGTGAGTCCGGCAGCTCAACGGTCAGCACGACGCCCGGTTCTCCAAGTTCCAAGTAGCCACCTCGTGCGACGTCTGGCTTTGTTTTGCTCAACCAAACCGGATAGTTTCCACGAAGCGAGATTTTCGTCCGTTGCTCATATTGTCCCGCGAGCCAGTCGTAAGCAGGGCGATGATACGCGTAGTCCTCGTCTTGAAAAATTCCAAAGTTTGGGTCGCCAAACAAGTAGCCACATGCATTGGCGGCTTCCCAGGCGCCCGCATGTTGATATGTATAGTAAATGGCCATAGGTCCACCTCTTTTTTAAAAGATACTGTTAGCATAACTGACCTCCCAACTTTGCATCCATCACGGGAATCGTTTGGGTTTGTCTGGATTTGGAAGTATACTAGCCGTATGGATTACATAAAGGAGGAAAAAGCATGAATGTATTAATGACATTACTATTTAGTTTATTGGCAATCATTGTCCCACTCGCGTTACTCATCGCGGTTATCGTGATGATCGTTCGATTTATCGGTCGCTACGAGAAGCGGGCTGACGTGCGACTCGAGTTGGATCGTCAAACCGCGGCTCATCAACAGCAACAGTTTGACGTCTTAGTGGAGCGCCTCGAGCGAATCGAAGAAAAAATAGAGACACGCCCTTAATGTCGACATCACTCACGATATGGACGAAACGTTTCGTCCTCACAGCCATCATCGGTGGTCTGTTACTCGCTGCGACTGTTACCTGCCAACGCATATTCAATATGTCGGAAATCAATCTGTTGATCGATAAAGCGGACGAACAACAGCTCAGTTATGAGTTAATCATCCATAACCCGCTCACCAATGCTTACAGTTTCGATATCATCGAGGATTAAGTCGAAAGGAGTCGTTGAATGGATTGGACTACTGTCATGTTGATTGCTTCATTGATCTTGAACGCCTTCTTGATCAATATCATTGCGCAACAATCAAAGGATTTGAGTGCATTGAAACGAAAACAACTCCATACCGAACCAATCGTGCAAGATGCTGAATTTCATGCGTCGATTAAAGAAAAAATCAATACGATTGGCGTGATTCCGACCGTTAAATTCTTGCGTGAGACATATGACCTGTCGCTGCTTGAAGCGAAACAATTGGTCGATCGGGTAAACGAAAAGGAGTAGCGTGCGCTACTCCTTTTTGACTGCCTTTATTTTAAAAAGAAACCGACTTTACCGCGTTCATAGGCTTTATGCGTCACGTGTTCCGGGTCGATGTTAGCAAGCTTTTGATCAATCTTAGAAGAGGCCATCCACGCAAATAAATTGAACGCCACAACGAGAATCAAAATATTCGCTTGTTCCGGACGTAACAGCAACGTCACAATCAATATACAAAAGATCGCAATCACAGCCATCCCACTCCAATATTCATACCAGACGAGACGCCGATAATCAGGAGCCTCGTTGAACGTGAGCAGCGTTTTCGTCCGCGCCCACACTTTGACGAACGAGACGACCGGAATGAACAAGATGAACCATACCAGTTCAGCGAGTCGACGCTCGCCTGTGAACCAAAAGATGACGCCAAGTAAGACGATAAACACTCCAAGAAGAAGTGCTTGGCGGGTGGAACGTTTCCCCGCCTCATATAAATGATCAAACCGTTCGCGTTGGGTCATATTCATATTCCTTTCTTACGATTGCATCGTTTATATTCAAGTAGACTGTCATACAAAGAAAAGAGGGTGTTCATGAATTCTACACAAACCGAAGTCCTGGTCTATTTCCAACTGCTTGCCGATGATTTCTCAATCGAAGATGTGACGCGTCGGCTAGGAATCATTCCTACAGAAACCTTCAAACGAGGTGAAAAAGGCTATTCTTCCCATCCTCGCGAACATACATCGTGGTCACTCGGTACGGGCTATCAGCCTTCATTTGATGTGAACGATCAGCTGCGCTCAACTTCGTGGAAAAGAACCAATTTTAGATGACATTTACAGTGCGTATGACGACATCAAAGCGCGATTCATCATCGTAATCGTAATGGAAGGCGGTCAAACACCGTCGCTTGTGTTTGATTTGGAGACGATTCAATTCGCCCATCGGATCCGTGCCGAGTTTGACATCGATTTATATGCGAACCCATATCAGGATGAGGGTTATTAGACTTCACCGGACTAACATTCATTCGTCTAAGGACACTTCCTGTTCTTGTCTCGCTAACAGAATCTGAAACCCGCACAGCAACAGCGGGAAAATCATACGGAAATCCCGTGAAGGATGGCGAGCCCCTACCACATTTTGGCTCGTGCATTCACTCTCTTGATCTCCTTTTGATATGGCTCATTTACGATGCTCCACAATTTTTCGCATGTTTTTCGCCTTCACTGTTTAACATTTTGATTCAACAAAACGGCGTACAGTCTTTTTCAGAAAGACTGTACGTCGTTTACGTCATACGGCTTGATCGTGAATCGCAACAGAAGATTTCAAAAAAGAATTCCTCAAAAAATAGTGGCTCGTACCTAATAAAGTAACTGGCCCGACGAGATAGAGTAATCCGTGTCCAACCCAGTCCGCGAGCGCCCCACCAAGCAAATACCCGAATGGAGCCAATATTCCTTGAAGGGCATAGACAACGGTCAATACGCGTCCCAAATAATCAGGTTCGATTTGACGCTGAAGTAGCGTTTGAAATTGAATCCCCATCATCCCAATCGCCATCCAAGCCATACTAAAACAAATCAACGTCATGCCAAAATTACGATTCAACCAAAATGCCGAGATGCACCAAGCGACTCCACCGAATCCTGTTGCCAAGACGAATGTCCATCGTAACGAACGAACGCCAAATCGAATCGATAAGCCGCTACCCAATAACGTACCGATCGAAATGGCTGCAAGCCATAAGCCGTATTCCTGTTCCGTCTTCGCCAAAATCGGGAGGACGCCAAGTGAGATCGAAATCATGAAGTTAAGGCACGTGAAGACAAGAATCAACGTGCGAAACGAACCGAGTTTCCATACGTAACGAAACCCAAATTGTAAATCAGCAAAATACATAAAATCGCTTGGTGTATGGGCCTTCGTTTCGTTTATGCGTAACAAAAAGCCAATCGCCCCAAATAAAAACAGATAGAGAATGGCGTTACTCGTATAGACGAGACCGACACCAATAAGCGCAAGCAAAATCCCGGCAATCGCATTGCACAAGATATCGAGACTATGATAGGTGAACGTGAAGAGTGCGTTGACTTTTTGCAGGTCCGCCTCCCGAACGAGAGTCGGAACGAGTGCATACTCCGTTGGATAACTCAATTCGCTCGCCAACGTCGCGACGAACAAGCCGACAATGACGACCCCTACCGACAGTTCATCTATTACATATAAACCCGCGAGGATTGTGAAGACAATCGCCTGCACCGCCATTGCCAAAAGCAATAATTTCTTTTTGGCGTAACGATCGATCAACGGTCCATACAGCACTTGAAACGCAACCGGCACCATTGCTACAAACGTCGTGACGCCAATCCAAAAAGACGAGTCCGTCATGTCTTTGACGTACCACACCGATGCTAAAAAATAAAAACTATCCGCGAAATTCGCAATCACACGTACAGCTAACAAAACTACTATATTCCGATTCATATCATCCGCTCCTCATATGATTTGTCTAGTAAGTTCGAGACAAATCATAAGGCGGTCCGCGAATATAAGGTTATATGTCGTTCAGATAATGATACATGACGAGCTCCTTTCGAATTTATTTTATCTAGATGCTAGGCTTCAGCCGTTTTTTTATTGAATCGTCTCTTGTTTCATATGTCTCCAATGAACGAAAGCATTCGCAAACCAAATAATCGTCAATAACGGAAACATGACGAGCATCCATGTTGAACTCTCGATTTGAAAAAGCGGCATCATAAGCAAAAGGACGATATTCAATAGACCTACACTGAGATACATGAGAAAAAGGCGTCGATGTTTCGCTCTCATTATGAGTTCTCTCCCTTCTCTTCATAACCACTAATCCAAAACTCAATCTTCAAGTTTGCAAGTTTCATCAAGAAGTCTGGGTCAAACCCCAACTTTAAATCACCATAATAAATGACACCTAAGTCGATATAAATATGGTCGGCTCCACAAGAACGAAGGGTGTCGATATGTTCCGTAAGGGTGTCTACCATCCAAAAGAGTCCGATATACGGATTTTCCATTTGTTGAAATTCCAGTGGTGGTTCAAATGACGCATGACCGTGCGTAGCAATCTGCTTTCCTATGCGCTCCATCTCCCCGACTTCGGTCTGGGTATAAAACCGAATGCCTGTTTTCTCCGATGCGACGCGAGGTGAGAAATTCTTTCCGATTATATGGCAAGGAATCATAAATTGATCTGGGGGATACCTTTCGAGCGTTTCACTCATGATTGCGGACTCGGATATTTCACCGCATTTTTCTCAAGCTTCTCTTCAATCGCCTGCGACACATCAATCCCTGCCGCATGAGCAAACGTCAGCGCGTAGATGAGGACATCCGCGAGCTCTTCTTTCATCTCGACGTGTTTCGTCTCGAGCGCTTCTTCGCTCGACACCCATTGGAACAACTCCAACAGTTCGCTCGCCTCGAGCGATAACGATAACGCTAAGTCTTTCGGGTTATGGTGGAACGCCCAATCGCGCTCGTCACGGAATTCAATCACTTTGTCCATCAGTCGTTGTACTTCGTTCATGTTTGATACAGCCTCATTTCATCGTTGTTAAAATTTCTTTCCCCACTGAAAAAATACCTCGATCGATATGTTCTTGAATCAATCGCTTTGACACCCTCATCGACAATTCGTCTACTCCTAATCTTTCCTTTAGTCCTTCGTGGAAAGACATAAAATCGGGAATCGTTTTTTCGAATTGATATTCTTTTTGCAGTCGCGTCAAATAAAAAGAAACGTCGAAACGTTTTTCGACTGGTAACTCTTGTGTGAGAAAGATGTATTCCAATTCGCTTTCGATGTTATGATGTAACGCCTCATCCTGATTAATCATTTTACGTAACAACGTTTGGAGCATCTCTACTTCTACTTGAAGCTCAAACACTTGTGTTTGGAGTCGCTCGTATTCTTCGACCATATGATTGATTCACCACCTTATCATAAAACTGCACCCTTCAATTTTACCAAAAGATGTAACTTATATGAGTAATAATTTCCCTCTTAAGACCTTCTTTGTAAAATGTTATACTCCAACTAAAAAGGGAGGGATTCGGTGCTTACTTTCGACAACGTCTCTGTTCGCCAACAGGACACGCTCATCCTTGAGAATATCTCGTTCACCATCAATCCAGGTGAAATCGCGGCCATCCACTGCGGCGTCACTTCCCGGGAAATAGTGTTCGCATTATTGACTGACTCGCACGCGAACTACTCCGGAAACATCGATATAGCGAATCGTACGCTTTCGGTCTTCTCCATCCGTGATGGATTGTATGACCGGTTGACGGTCGAGGAATATTTGCGTTTCACGCATACGCTTTACGCATCGACGGAATCACTGGATACCATCTTGCAAACCGTTCAACTCATCCCATACCGGAACAAACGCTTGAACCGACTCAGCTTGTCGCTCATCCGGCGCGTCCAATACGCAGCGCTGCTTCTACATAATCGGGACATCTATGTGCTTGAAGAACCGGATCAAAACGTCGACCAAGAAACACGGCACTTGTTCGCGACCGTCTTGATGCAACTGAAGCAACAACAAAAAGTCATCCTGCTTCTGACGAGCAACATGGAGAGCGCCCTCTTCGTCACGTCGACCGTCTATCGTATCGACCACCGACACTTGCGCCTACTCGACGTGGAACCGGATGAGCCGGATGCGAACGAAGACGTCACGCCAGAGGTCATGCACGTCCGCTTCGAGAAGATTCCAACGAAAGTGAACGAGAAAATCGTCTTGCTCGATCCACCGGAAATCGACTACATCGAAAGCCAAGACGGACAATCCGTATTGCACAGTCAGTCCGAGCAGTTCCCGAGCGTCTTCACGATGAACGAACTCGAGACGCGTCTGACCCCATACGGCTTCTTTCGCTGCCATCGGTCGTACATCGTCAACCTTCAACGGGTGCGGGAAGTGATCACCTATACGAAGAACAGTTTCAGCCTCGTCCTCGATGATTCGGCGAAGACGACCATCCCGCTCTCGAAGACGAAAATGGCCGAATTGAAGACGATGATCGGGCTGAAATAGGCTCCATTCACCGCCTCATTCGCTCCACTCGCTCCCCGAAAAGCGCCAGTTACGGCCATCCTAATGCACCCGCCTCTCCCTCTCGATATGATGTAAGCAAGCAAGACGACATCGACAAGGAGGAACGAGAATGGATTCAATCATTCAAGTGAACGGATTAAAAAAGCTATTCGGCAATGAAGAGGCGTTACGCGACGTGACGTTTTCTGTCGGCAAGGGAGAAGTGTTCGGCTTCCTTGGACCGAGTGGGTCTGGGAAGACGACGACCATCAAAATCTTAACGTCCCAACTGGCGCAGACATCAGGTGACGCAACCGTATTCGGCGTGCCGGTCTCGGAGTTGAAACAAGAACAATATCGGAAGCGGATTGGTGTATTGACCGACAACAGCGGCCTATACACGCGCCTCTCGATTGAAGAAAACTTGCAACTCTATTGCGACCTATACGACGAACCACGCACCCGAATTGATGAAGTACTACAAACGGTGAACTTGGCCGGGGAACGCAAAAAACGCATCTCCGCCTTATCACGTGGGATGCTGCAGCGGGTGACACTGGCCCGGGCGTTGTTACATGAACCGGAGCTATTGTTTTTAGATGAGCCGACGTCCGCACTCGATCCGGTCAATTCGCGCCACATCTATAAAGGCATAGAACGGTTGAAGGCAAAAGGGACGACCATCTTCTTGACGACGCATGACATGAACGAGGCCGAGGAACTGTGCGACCGCGTCGCCTTCTTACATCTAGGGGAGATTCAACTGCTCGACGCCCCGAAACGATTGCGCCGAAAATATGCGAACGGCTCGATGCGTGTCGAACTGCATGACGGGGAAACGGTTGAATTGAAGCAAGGAAAAGATGGGGCGGACTGGCTTCATGAACAGATGCGTGATCAAAACATCGCGGCCATTCATTCGAACGAGCCGACGCTCGGGGATATCTTTATCGAAGTGACGGGGAGGAAATTATCATGACATTTTCAATGAAACGGGCACTCGCCATTTTCCAGAAAGACTATAAAGACTTGTCGCGGAACTTATTCGTCTCCTCGACGTTGATTATGCCGCTGTTCTTCGCCGTCTTCTATTCGCAGCTCGGCGGAGGAGGCATCGACGTGACATACTTCGTCATCAATATCACGTTCAGCCTCGTCGCGACGTTCGTGCAGTGCGCCTTGATTGCCGAAGAGAAAGAGAAGAACACGCTCCGCGGATTGATGTTGTCGCCGGCGAGCACGCTCGACATCTTGCTCGGGAAAAGCGCGCTCACGTTCGTGACGACGCTCATCCTCATCGCGGCGTGTGCCTTCATCATGGGATACAGTCCTGCGAACATACTCGTCATCTCACTCGCATTGATCGTCTCGACGTTCTTTTATATCGGGATTGGGACGATTCTCGGATTGATGACGAAGACGGTCATGGAAGCCTCGCTCATCGTCATGCCGGCGTTTTTCTTCTTCTCGTTTTCACCGATGTTATTGGTGTACGAAGACCGGTTCGCCATCATCGGTCTCCTCGAGTACTTGCCGAACATCGTCTTGATTGACCTGGCGCATCAAATCGAGGCGGGTGCTGGACTTGGTGCTACATGGATGGAGCTTATGATTCTGTCTGCCTGGGCGCTTGTTGTGTTCGTCGGAAGTATCGTGATGTATAATCGGAAACAGACGGATTGAACAATAAAGGAGCGACGAATTGAATCGTCGCTCCTGGTATTTGTGAAAAATTGTATAGACATAATATTTGCCAAATAAATCTTTTTTGTAAGAGGATTAATTATTAATTTCACTTTATCTTGTTCTAAATTTCCAGTAAAAAAATAATGTGAAAAAATATTAATTATCATCTGTTGTTGATCTAATGAATACCTATTTTGCATTAAAAACTTTTTTATCTCAATTCTAATTTTAGCATGTATTGATGCTTTTTTTGACCAGTCAACAACAATATTATTCTTGAAAATCCCTAATATATTTTCTGCTAAATTTATTATTTTTTCATCACTAGATTCACTTCCCATAACCTCCGCAAGGGAATGAACAAATTCTCTCTTTAGCTCATCTATTTTTTGAATATCTCGTTCATGCACTTGCACTTCTTGCACTTGGTCTTCTTGTACTTGCTCTTCTTGCACTTGCTCTTCTTGTACTTGGTCTTCTTGTACTTGGTCTACTTGTACTTGGTCTTCCTGTACTTGGTCTTCTTGTACTTGCTCTTCTTGTACTTGGTCTTCTTGTACTTGGTCTTCTTCTAATAATTCTTCAGTTTCGAATTCAGACGCATTAAACTCATACTCAATTTGTGCAATATTTAGAAAGCTACCTTCATTAGTGTATGCTTCAATGCTATCAAGTGTTATGTAGGAAATATCTGCATCAGTAACGCTATGAACTTTTACTAAAAAATCCATTCTTACAAACAATTCATATTCGACACCTGGGTGATTATTTACTAGGCCTGGTTGATTAACAATGGCTTTACCATTTAACTTAAATTTAAATAACTCTTCTCCTGCTTCATTAAGATCTACCACTTCTAAATCAATATTAAAATCAATTACTGATACAGCAATATCATTAATAATAATTTCTTCAAAGGCACTTTTCTTAAAATCATTTAAAAAGGCCTCACTCACTTCCATAACGTTTTTATTTACTTCCGCGAGACGTTTTATTAAATTTTTTTCGCTTGAATGTGCCTCGATATAAATGTCTAACTTTTGTTTTTCATCTTTTCCGTAAATAAAAATTTTATTTCCTGTAAAATTTTTAAACTCTAATTCTAATTCACCTTTAAACCTTTTATCTCCAGTAAAAAAAAGATAGGTTCCTTCATTTTTTTCTGCAAACTCTAACATTGATTCCCAAATCAAAGCGTCTTTAAAGCCTTTATCTGATTGTTTATCCACACCTTCAAATGGTGCTTTTTTGTCTAAAGCTCTTTCTACAATTTTATGAAAACGTCCTTCTCCGCATATTGGAAGGATTTTTATTCCCTTTCGTAAAATATATGACTGTTTTTTTTCTTCAATAAATTTTTCATACTCAAATTCACTTTCAAACACTAGATTTACTGAATACATATGTTCAAATTTTCTGTAGATTTTTTTAATTTCTTCGTATTCTTTTTTATACGCCTGTGTCTGCTTTTGAAACAGCTCAGAGATTGTAATTTCTGGTATTAGTTGTTCAAAACGATCAGTGACATCGTGTCTTTCAATTTTACCTTGTATATCATCAAAAATCGAATCTATCATAAAATCCGAGTAATTTTTATAATCTCTTATGAATAAGACATTAGTATCAAAAATAATATAGGTTTTCAATACCTCTATTCCCTTCCTTTAACGTCACTTTTACCATTTTCAGCCATCAATTCTGCTTGTTTAACTACTGTTTCAACTGCCAATTTCTGCAGATCTGGTGGATAACCATACTTCTTCAATAACCTTCGAACAGTAATCCTCATTTTCGCTCTGGCCGACTCTCGCAAGTTCCAGTCAATACTCATATTCTCTTTAATTGCCTTTGTAAGCTCGTGTGCAATGACTTTTAAGATATCATCGCCTAATACTTGCTCTGCTGTTTCATGTGATGCTAATGCATCATAGAAGGCTATTTCTTCTTTAATCAATCCAGATGCTTCTCCTGCTTTAACAGATTCATTCATTTCCTTCGCAAGTTGAATCAACTCTTCTATGATTTTAGATGTTTCAATTGCTCGTTTATTATATTTGTTAATTGCGTTGTTTAACATCTCAGTGAACTTCTGTGCTTTCACGAGATTAGTACGTTGCACATTCTTTACTTTTCCTTGTAGCAAACGATTTAACAACTCCACAGCCAAGTTTTTCTGTGGCAGCGCCCGCACTTCATCCAAAAATTCATCAGATAAAATGGAAATGTCAGGATTTTGAATACCAAGTGAAGTATAAATATCAATCACTTCATCTGAAATAACTGATTTGGAAATCAGTTGATTCAATTGAGCATCCACTTGTTCCGGTGTCAGCCTTTTCCCTTCAGAAGGAATCAATTTCACTAATCCAGCTTTCACAGCTTTAAGGAATCCGATCTCCGCATTTAGCTCTTGTGCTTCCGGTTCAGTGGCACATAACGCAAATGCTTTTCCTAGCTCGGTTACAACTTTCATAAAACGCTTCTTTTCTTCTTCTCCTAAGCCGATTACGAAATCCATCGTTTCAGTAATCGCCCTCATGCGTTCAGAAGCTTTCTCTGAATTAAAGTTATCATAGCGATGCTTGTACAACATATCTTGAATAATCTCGAATTTTTCTAGTAATATATCTACTGCAACTGCAGTATCAATACCAGTGTTGCCTCGGTCGCTATCAGTATATTGCTTTAATGCTTCTTTCAAACTATCCGCAATTCCAATGTAATCGACAATTAATCCACCTGGCTTATCTCGGAAGACACGGTTTACCCGTGCGATGGCTTGCATTAAGTTATGCCCTTTCATCGGCTTATCTATGTACATTGTATGCATAGAAGGTACATCAAATCCCGTAAGCCACATATCACGGACAATGACAATTTTCAGTTCATCATTAACATCTTTCATCCGGCGAGCTAAACTATCCCGCCTTTTTTTATTACCGATGAAAGGCTGCCAATGTTCCGGATCACTCGAAGTACCAGTCATAACAATCTTGATAACGCCTTTCTTATCGTCATCGGAATGCCATTCTGGACGCAACTTAATGATTTCCTGATAAAGGTCAATCGCAATTCGTCGAGACATCACGACAATCATGGATTTTCCGAACATTGCATCCTGTCTGGACTCAAAATGATACACCGTATCAGCAGCCAATTTTTGAAGACGTTGTTCAGCGCCGACTAAAGCTTCTAAACGAGACCACTTAGATTTCAATTTTTCTCTATCCGACTCTTCTTGGAATTCAGTTATTTCATCATACTCTGAATCGATATCTAAGCCTTCTGGCAGATCGAGTTTGACGATGCGGCTCTCATAATAAATCTTTACTGTCGAGCCATCTTCAACCGCCTGGGTCATATCATAGATATCAATATAATCACCAAAAACAGCTGGTGTGTTTTTGTCGCTGTATTCTACGGGAGTCCCTGTAAACCCAATAAAAGAAGCATTCGGTAAAGCATCTCTCACATATTTTGCATAACCATATTTTGTCGCTACATCATCTTTCGTCTGCATAACTTGCGCTTGGAAACCGTATTGCGTCCGATGCGCTTCATCGGCCATGACGATGACATTCCGACGATTCGTTAACGCATCCATATGAGTGATCCCTTCTTCGGGTGCAAACTTCTGCATCGTCGTGAAAATAATGCCACCTGATTCAACAGCTAAAAGATTTCGCAAATCGCTTCGGCTATCTGCCTGTTTTGGTGACTGACGCAATAGATCACTGGAGATTGAGAACGTATTGAAAAGCTGATCGTCCAAATCATTCCGGTCTGTTAATACTATAATCGTCGGGTTATTCATCTCAAGAACTAGTTTGCCGGTATAGAATACCATTGACAAACTTTTCCCCGAACCCTGTGTGTGCCAAATAACACCTATTTTTCGATCTCCAGTTTCATCAGCTGCACGTTTAGCCTGTTCAATTGCCTTGTTCACAGCATAATATTGATGATATGCAGCCAGGATTTTAAATGTCTTTTCTCCGTCGGTTTGGAACACTATAAAATGGCGAACTAAGTCCAGCAGTACTTCAGGCTTAAGCATACCCCGAATCAAAATTTCAAGTTGCGGTATTGTGGAAGAAGAAATCGACTCCCCATCCACTGTACGCCACATCATGAAGCGCTCTTCCTCTGCAGTCAGTGATCCTACTCTGGCATTTACTCCATCACTTGTCACTAAAAATGCGTTGTATTGAAATAAAGAAGGAATAGTTGCTTTATAAGTTTGAAGCTGATTAAATCCCTTGGAAATCCCGACTTGCTCATCTGTTGAATTCTTTAATTCAATAACAACCAATGGTAAACCATTTACAAAGATTATTATGTCAGGTCGCTTATTGTTTTGCCCTTCAATAATCGTATATTGGTTCACTGCTAAGAAATTGTTGTTTAAGGGATGTTGAAAATCGAACAGCCATAACTTTTCCACTGTATTTCGTCCATCTGCTTTTCGAACTTCTACATCTATACCATCGGTTACATACTTTTGAAAAATACGATTATTAAAAATTAAGTTAGGCGATTGAACCATTGTCAAAAGTTGAATGGCTCGAGTAACCGATTCCGCCGACGCATTCGGATTAATTCGCATTATAGCATCTTCAAGACGACTGTTTAAAACAACATTAGCGTAGCTATCTCGCTCCGGTGAAGCTCCATCTATAGCAATGTCAGGTCCATGAGCTATTTCGTACCCTATATTTCTAAGCCATTCAAGCGATGCTTCTTCAAGATCATCTTCATAGAACTTATACATGCTCATTAACCTCACTTTGATCAAACAATTCAATTTCTCCAGATAAGAGTCGAGGAAGAAGGTAGTCTCTTATTAAAATTAATTGATGGTTTTGCTTTTCAAGAGCTTTAATTTGGCTAATTAAAGGACTGATCATTTCAGTAAAAGAGTGTATTATTTCAAGGGGGGGTAAAATAATTTTATATTTTTTTAAATCTGCCATTCTAATACCTTTCTGCACACTTCCACTAGCTAATTGAATGGCATAATTTTGTAAATCATCACTTAATAGAATTAAATATAAATAAATAGATGTAATTTTTTGATTAGGTCTAAGCGTGAAAATCGATTCACTTATGTTCCAATTACTAGCATCTTCATTAAGAAGATATACTCTCCCAATTGTTCCAATTCCAGAAAAGAGTAAATCCCCCTTTTTCAAATCTGATCTTTTATTTATTTTTAACAATGCTTCATCCGTCACTTTGTCACATTTTTCATTAAGAAAAATTTGATTGTTGCCCATGTTTTTTATAGTTACGTAGTAGTTAGATCCTTCTCCTAAAGTAAAATTTTTACGGGGATTTAACCCAGTCGCAAACTTACTGGTGACATTACCCATAAAATCTACACTCCAACCTGATGGAATTATACAATCTTCTATTAATGTCATTTTTCCACCATTCGAATTGTACGGCTTGCCTTCTTTATTGGGAAACTCAAAATCTACAAACCAGTGTTTAAAAAATGTTTGAGCTAATTGTTCTAAATTAAAAATTATTTTTTTATTTACACTTATTTTTTCATCAAAATTGCTTAAAATCCTAGCTATATTTTTTTGTGACGCTAAGGGTGGGATCCTAACTTTTAATGCATAGAAATCTTCTTTTTTTGTAGAAGGAATTGCCGAACCACTATCTAAGGAATTTAAATCTTTACTTAGTAATTCGTAGTAAGCCCATCTCAAATCTACATTCTCATCTTTCGGTATGAGATAGTAAGCAGTGTCTATCACATGAAAATCTTTTGTTGAATAATGTACGCCTCTGTATGCACCTTTTCTTCCTATAATAACTCCAGGTCCTTTTGCCAAAGGTTTTTCGGTATATCCGATAGGTCCATTAGTTCCGAAAACTGGAAATCCAGAAGTATTCTCTTTGTACCCTTTTAATGCTTTTCCATACTTTAATTCTGCAATATCTCCCCACTTCGTTAGTCTCCAGTTTTCAGACCCCATGCCCAATCCCCTCCAATATAACTCTAATTTCATCCTCGAGTTTTCTAGACTTCACAAATTGCTCTGATAGCTCTCCAGTTAAACGCTCAATTTTTTCTTCAAACGGCTCGCTGTCTTCTTCGATTGCTTCCAACCCAACATAGCGACCTGGAGTTAATATATATTCGTGTTCACGAACTTCATCTAATTTGGCAACCTTGCAGAAGCCTGCAACATCTTGATATTCCTGCTCATTTGTTCCACACCATGCATGATATACTTCTGAAATTTTATTAATGTCCTCTGTTGAAAATTCTTTTAATGTTCGTGAAGACATATGACCTTGTTTTCTAGCGTCGATGAAAAGAATTTCTTTGCGGCGTTCTTTTTTTCCATTCTTTGCTTTATTGCGCGTGACGAACCATAAACAAACTGGAATTTGCGTTGAGTAAAATAATTGGCCGGGTAACGTAACGATACACTCGACGAGATCCTGCTCAATCAAATTTTTTCGAATTTCTAACTCTGATGCCGTACTTGTTGACATCGATCCATTTGCCAGTACAAAACCGGCTGTACCAGATGGAGCAAGTTTTGAGATCATATGTTGAATCCAAGCATAGTTCGCATTTCCTACTGGAGGTGTTCCGAACTGCCAACGCACATCTTCACGTAACTTTTCTCCACCCCAATCACTAATATTGAAAGGTGGATTTGCTAAAATGTAATCTGCTTTTAGTCCTTTGTGTAAATCGTTATGGAAAGTATCTGCGTTATGATCTCCAATATCTCCATCAATTCCTCTAATAGCTAAGTTCATTTTCGCTAATCTCCAAGTAGTTGGATTTGATTCTTGACCATAAACAGCAATATCTCCTAACCGTCCTTGATGCTCTTCTACAAACTTTTCACTTTGGACAAACATTCCTCCCGATCCACAGCAAGGGTCGTAAACTCTTCCTTTATAAGGTTCTAACATCTGCACAAGTAACTTAACTACAGAACTTGGTGTGTAGAACTCTCCACCATTCTTCCCTTCTGCACTTGCGAATTTTGAGAGAAAGTATTCATACACACGGCCAAGCATATCTTTAGACCGGCTTTTCTTGTCTCCGATCTTAAAAGAGAATAAATCTATTGTTTCTCCAAGACGAATTTTATCAAGTGCCGGGCGTGCATAATCTTTCGGTAATACCCCCCGTAGAGACTCGTTTTCTTTTTCAATTGCAATCATCGCGTTATCAATCATTTGACCAATTTCCGGTCTTTTAGCATTTTTTTTGATATAAGTCCAACGTGCTTCTTTTGGCACCCAGAAAATATTTTCTGCTAAGTATTCATCTTTGTCTTCAGGATCGGCCCATTCGTTCTGAGTCAGTTCTTCATTTTTTTCTTCGAACGAATCCGAAACATATTTGAGGAATAGAAGTCCTAATACAACATTTTTATATTCTGATGCATCCATGCTTCCCCGAAGCTTATCTGCCATTGACCACAATTTTTCTTCAAAACCAACATTTACTGTAGACACTTTTTAATTAACCCTCTTTCTTAAATTTAATCCATCCATATTTTACTATATATAAAATATTAAAGCAGTCCTATCTCTACACTTTCTCACACCGAACATCCCAAACTCAAGATAAGTCTTTATTTTCAAACGTTCGGATGTAGTAAAGGAGTGTAGCCCGTAGCGCTTTCTCCGTCTGAATGTTTGCGTCGTAACTTTATCCTACACAAGGCCATCGCTATGGTTTTTTTGTTCATTTTGGGCTGTTGCACTTATACCTAAACCTAAAAAAAAATAGTCCTGGTCAATTTTATTACATACCTTATTCTCGTTCTTTTTCTACAATCAACTTAATGATGTGATTGAATATTCGCTTTCAATCAAGTGAATTTATTAGAAGAAGGGACGAGATGTTATGAATACCAATAAGAAGATTACAGAGTGGTCGTATTGGAAAGCTGTTGTTCGCTATGGACATGTAGGGAAAGGAAAAGAAATTAGTGTAGCAAGATATCTGGTGATGCCTGACAATTCGACTACGGTCGACGTGATGGCAGTCATCGCTGAAATGCCCGGGACGAAAAAACGTTCCGTCGGTTCAATTCGAAAAATTGACCACTTAGAGTATCTTGAAGGTCTTCGCGCAGAGAAGGAGGACTTTCTCCTGCAACGACTTTTCGATGGAAGACAAGCTCAGTAATGTTACAAATGATAAGCCACCTAAACATTTCAACTATGAGATGAATAGGTGGCTTGAAATTTTATTTGATCCCCGAAAACGAATAGAGTCTTTTATCAAACGTCTGTCATTCCGGGTTCAGTTCGATATTCTATTGTTTCTATTTGCACGTCATTGCGCCGGGACCGTGACTCACGCTCGTTTTAAAGGCAAGGAAGCCTGCATTTGCATCATATACTCGTAGCCAAGGCCTCATCAGGTCATCCGAATCCCATAGAGGTACTTTAAAATATTGTCGAATCAAGCCGCCAAAGTGTTTTATGATTTTATATATTTTTTTACAGCATACGTTCTATTTCGTTGCCCACCTTTTGACGAGAGTTCAATTATACTTTCTTCGGTTAATTGATCGAGACAAGCACAGACGTCTGGGTAAATTTTGTAGCGGCCTGTATTGTAACACTCATTTGAAGCTCCATTAAGCACTAGATATTCTGTTACATCGTCAGTATTAATCAATATTGCACTACAGGTTTTGATATATTCTAGAATTGCCGTTCGAAAATGGCTTTTTGTTAGCAAATTCTTCGAGCTGTCTTGACGTTTTGAAGAATCGTGATGCTTGATTAGTAATTCAGTTCTACGTGTGTCTTCGATTTCTTTTTGTTTCGCTACGTATTCTTTTTCCTTCTGCTGCAATTCTTGTAAAAAAGAATCTCTTAGCTGCATTTCAATTTTAGGATCGCTTAGTTGTAATGTTTGCGTAGCTAACAGCGCGGTAGACAAACTAATTTCATACCCTTCATTTAAAACAAATGCGCGGAATGGACTTTCTTGCCTATCTTCAATAAAGCGTCGAACAGAGAATTGGATACTATCTTCTTTAGATTGGATGTAGTAAAGGCTTCGAACCTTATAAGAATCCGGAGTATTTTGATGATGATAATCAAATAATTCAAATAAGGATTGATCACACGTTATTTCATTCAACAATGTTTCCCCCATTAAATCTTCAGGAGTCTTCATCGCAAGATTCAACTCAGCTTCCCAAAGGTGTATCACATGACGAGCTAAATCAAGGGACTGTTCTGTATTTTCAATGAACCAAATCGGTATAAGTCCTTTTTCTTTAAAGTATGTATTCCGCTTAATAATTTGACTAGCTAATTTTTCATCTCGATTTTGTGTAACGTTTGTAAGCACCGTGATCGCTATTTCTTTATCAATATTTTTTACGATAATGTCAGGATAAAAACTCCACTTTTCTGCCCCTTTTGCCAAGTACCCATATTCAACTTCGAGTTCTTTCTTCAATTTCTGTTGCATTTTCAATTCATCGTAAATAAAGTTTTTTATAACCGAATGCTGTTTTGACTCTCTTTCAACCTGTTTATGATATCTTTCGCTTTCAATGGAAAGTTCACACGACTCGGAATGCCGATGAGAGAAGTGTTGTATTCGATTATTTCCAGACCTTAAAATCAGTGTTTCATTACAATAAGGGCAACTAAATGCTCCTTTAGCTGAACTTTTTTTCAGTTCACGAATTTCTCTCTTCCCATCTAATAAAACTGATAGAGTAATGTTCTTTCCTTCATATATCGCTTCTTGCAAAATCAATTCCCCCTTATCAACATAGAATTTTAAAATACATTATATTACTTTTTTATTTTATTAATTCCATTATATAACATGGGGATTATTTAAAGAATACAATCGGTAGTGAAGAAGAAGAATTCTTAACTGACTTTGCTAATTGTCACTTCAATTGTTAATCATCACTGTCAACACAAAAAACCACCCACCAGCTTTCGCTGATGAATGGTTCCGGTTAGAGCGTATGACTTACATCATGCCGCCCATTCCACCCATGCCGCCCATGTCAGGCATGCCGCCGCCAGCGCCTGCTGGTTCTGGCTTGTCTGCGATGACAGCTTCTGTTGTGAGGAACATGGCTGAGACTGATGCTGCGTTTTGAAGTGCTGAGCGCGTCACTTTCGCCGGATCGACGATACCGTGAGCGATCATATCGACATACTCGCCAGTCGCGGCGTTGTAGCCGATACCGACCGACTCGTTCTTAAGCTTTTCGACGATGACCGAACCTTCTTCACCCGCGTTTTCCGCGATTTGACGGACCGGTGCTTCGAGGGCACGGAGGACGAGTTTGACACCTGTCGCTTCATCCGCTGTCACTTCAGAAAGAAGTGCACGAACGGCTGGGATGACGTTGATGAACGCCGTACCCCCACCTGCGACGATACCTTCTTCAACTGCTGCACGTGTCGCGTTGAGCGCGTCTTCGATGCGGAGCTTACGTTCTTTCAACTCAGTCTCTGTCGCTGCGCCGACTTTGACGACGGCTACGCCACCTGCGAGTTTCGCGAGACGCTCTTGGAGTTTCTCACGATCAAAGTCAGATGATGTCTCTTCGATTTGGTTGCGAATCGTTTGAACGCGTGCTTTGATTGTCGCTTCGTCTCCAGCACCTTCGACGATCGTTGTCGTGTCTTTCGTGACGACGACTTTCGATGCGCGTCCGAGCTGTTGGAGCGTTGCCGACTTGAGCTCGAGGCCGAGGTCTTCAGTGATGACTTGGCCGCCTGTGAGCGTCGCGAGGTCTTCGAGCATCGCTTTACGACGGTCCCCGAATCCTGGTGCCTTGACCGCGACCGCGTTGAACGTACCACGGAGCTTGTTCAAGACGAGTGTCGCGAGTGCATCGCCTTCGATGTCTTCTGCGACGATGAGGATTGGTTTCCCTTGTTGCACGACTTGCTCGAGCACTGGAATGATCTCTTGGATGTTCGAGATTTTCTTATCCGTGATCAAGATGAACGGGTTGTCGAGCACCGCTTCCATCTTGTCTGAATCTGAGATCATGTATGGTGACAAGTAGCCACGGTCAAACTGCATCCCTTCGACGACGTCGAGTTCAGTCGTGAAGCCACGTGACTCTTCGATCGTGATGACGCCGTCGTTCCCGACGCGTTCCATCGCCTCAGCGATCAACTCGCCGACTTCTTCGTCCGCTGCCGAGATGGCTGCGACTTGGGCGATCGCTTCTTTCGACTCGATCGGTTTCGAGATGAGCTTGAGCTCTTCGAGTGAACGACGAACCGCTTTGTCGATTCCTTTACGGAGAATCATCGGGTTCGCGCCTGCTGTCACGTTTTTGAGACCTTCACGAATCATCGCTTGAGCGAGGACTGTCGCCGTTGTCGTACCGTCCCCTGCGACTTCGTTCGTCTTCGACGCGACTTCGGCAACGAGCTTCGCGCCCATGTTTTCGAAGTGGTCTTCGAGTTCGATTTCTTTCGCGATGGTCACACCGTCATTCGTGATGAGCGGTGAGCCGAACTTCTTCTCGAGGACGACGTTGCGTCCTTTCGGTCCGATTGTGACTTTTACCGCGTCAGCGAGTGCGTCGACACCGCGAAGCATCGCGTGACGTGCGTCTTCTGAGAATTTGATTTCTTTTGCCATTGTTCATTTCCCCCTAGAAAAGTTTTTGAAGAATGGTGAGTCTTAGCCTACGATTGCGAGAATGTCGCTCTCTCGAACGATTAAGTATTCTTTGCCTTCATGCTTCACTTCGGTACCCGCGTATTTCGAGTAGATGACCAAATCATTTTCTTTGACGTCGAGCGCGATTCGCTCACCTTGGTCCGTGACGCGGCCTGTACCGACTGCGAGGACGCGTCCTTGTTGCGGCTTCTCTTTCGCCGTGTCAGGAAGCACGATGCCTCCGATCGTCTTTTCTTCTTTCTCCACGACTTCGATGATGACGCGATCGCCTAGTGGTTTTAACATAGAAAAAACCTCCTCCGAATATGAATGATGTATCGTTGAATCGTAAGTTTTAGCACTCATCAAAAAGGAGTGCTAACATTGATTAGTGTAGTATGAGACGCCTGAAAATGCAAGCGGGAACATCGAAAAAATGCTCCCACTCGCGGTCAAGAGACCTTATTTGATACAATGGTCAAAAGGAACGTTGACTCTTAGGAATAAGGACGTGTTGAATTGGCTACACTAAACTCAAACCAATCGATAAATACCCGTTTTTCGATGGCGCCTAACATTCGGATTCGGCATATCATCCCGATTCTGCTATACGCGTTTGTTCAATTCTTTCCGGTATTGATTAGCGGACTGCGTCCGGAATGGATCACGCCGACGTCGACCGGGCTCTGGTTCGCCATCGGGTTCAGCTTGACGATCATCATCTCGTTCTTCTTGCTGTGGCCCGACTTGAAGCTATATAAACAGCAAGGGATCCAGTCGAATTTGAACGACACGGTCAAATGGATCGGGCTCGGGATTCTCATGCAGTACGGGCTCGTCATCGTCGCCAACTTGATTGAGACGTGGATCTCCGGTGACGTCATGGGATCTCAAAACACCGAACAAATCGCAGATATCGTCCGTCTCGTCCCGGTCATGACGCTCTCGGTCGTCTTGCTCGGACCGATCATGGAAGAAATCCTCTTCCGTCATATCCTGTTCGGTAACTTGAGCGCCCGCTTCGGGTTCTGGATTGCGTTTGCGGTCAGCTCGCTCTTGTTCGCGTTCATCCATGGCGACAACAAGATTCTCGTTTACGTGGCGATGAGCTTCGCCTTCACGGTCGCATACGCCAAGACGCGTCGCTTGATCGTGCCGATTGCGATTCACGCGTTCAACAACGCGCTCGTCATGGTCGTATTATTCTTAATGTAGAAATGAGGTGGCATTGATGCCGCGACACTTAAAAGTTATGTTTTTGTTCAGTCTCTCGTTCGGGATTCTGTTCACCGTCCTCGCCTACTACTCGGTGCAAGAGTACGGCTTCAGCTTCTGGACGTACTTCATCATCGCCGTAGCCGCGTATGACTTCTTCAAGGTGTATCAGATTTTAACGCTCGCCCGAAAAGCGAAAAAAGAAAAGACCGATAAATCGGCATAACGAAAAGACCAAGCGCGCAGCTTGGTCTTTTTTAGTGTTGAATCACGTTGGACGTATCACTCAACTCGTCTCGATACACGCTCCGGATGAACAATCCGTTCAGCGTCAATCCGATACCTAGAACGAGATAAATCGTATCCAGCAACGGCACGCGTGGCTCATCAAAGAAAAAGACGGCGATGATAAACACGAGCATGAAACCCATACCGAACCATGTCACGAGTGACTGGTTGACGGCGGCACGAATCGTCACATTCGTTTCTTTGTCGAGTTTGTTCAATTGCTGTTCATAGTAAGCCGATAACGTGACGCCGAATCCAGTCGCAGCAATCCACACCACTTCCCCGTTCCAAAACCCCAGACCGAACAAGACAGGCCATCCTATCAATAACACGATAAACCAGTTTCGGGTCAGCTTCATTTTTCTCCCTCTTTCTTTACGATGGAATCCATAACTTCGCAAAATCAAAATACCCAAAGATGTCGATACAGACATCCTTCAACTCGACCGGGAACGGGATCGTCCGCTCCTCGTTATAGAGCGGAATGAAATAAGACCCTTCTTTCAACTCGCGCTCGATTTGCCGATGGAGCGGCAACCAGTCCTCGAACGGTAGCTCATCGTACTGACGGACCCGTTCCGTCATCCCATCGATGTGACGCAACAGCTCCCGCGGAGGCGAATAGTCGCTCGTCAAAAATTGCTCGAAGCCGAGCGAGATATTGCGCTCATAAATCTCGCCATGGACGATTAAGTCGACCCGGTCGAAATACGTCGTATCATGTATCGTGTCCTTGAAACTGACCGGCACCCACTCATATGAAATCCCGTGGCGCGTCAACATGTCGGCGATCCACAACGACACTGTCGACGTGAAGTCTGTCTGTTTGATGCGAATCGGACGATCGAACGTCACCGCTGGACCATCTGGAATTTCATACGCCTCGCTCGCATCCCCGAGGAAGCCACGGTCGTTCGGGATTTTCCGATTGTCGAGCGACCCAACATCTGGGCGAATCTCCGCAATCAGACGGTGGATGTAATGTCGCGCCTCGTCCCGCTCGAACACACCGCCCGGCTGACTATTCAAAAATACAAGATTGAAACCCGATGGAGTTGAGATATAGCCTGTCTCCCCAGAGTCTCGCGACGAGATGCGGTACGTCGGGTCGTAGCCGTCAGGCACTTGTAAGAACTCCACCCGGTCGAGCAGCGCCCGGACGCCAAAATAGTTCTCGAACGCCGCGAGCACCGTCTTCTCGGCATCGTGCTGTTCCAATAAGAACGGTCCCGTCCCAATCGTGTCTTTGGCGATGCTCGTATGAATCATCGAGAGCCGTGGCACGAACGAGTTGCGGCGCCGATCGAGCGTCACATCGACCTGATATGGACCGTTTGACGACACGCGTCGGACGTGCCGATATGTATGACGATAGGCGGCTGACTGGAACAGGGCACGCAGGCTTTTCGTCACGTCTTTACTCGTCATGAGCGAACCGTCGTGAAACCGGACGCTCTTACGAAGGAACAAGATGAGCGTGTCCCCGCGCCATTCGTAGTGATGGGCCAGTTCGCCCGTCACTTGCCCGGATGCATCAATCGTGAACAGACGATTGAATACGTTTTGAACGAGGTGGGCGCTATGGATGTCGGCCGCCTCGAGCGGGTGCGTCGTCAGAAAGTTACGCCGCCGTGGAATGATGAGGGCGTCACTCGATGTCTGGACGTAGCCGAACTTCTTCTCGAGTTGACGCATGAAGCGCCCAGCCTGCGCCGGTGACCAGTCCCATTCGAGCTGGTTCGTCACGGCCTCAATCGACTCGGTCTCCATCCGCTTCAATAACTGTTCAGCTAATTCGCTCTCCACATGGCGCAACCAGACGAGCTGACTGACATTGCCACGTCCGAGCCCGCTCGTATAGGTGAGCCAGCCTTCCTCTTGCCAGCGAAGCAAGTGCCGTCTCGTCTGTTTGGCACTTAAATGGATGGCGTCCGCCATATCCGCAATCGTGTAATGCCCGTCCCGGCATTGCTTCCATAAACTAAACAAGTAGGCATCCATGCCCATTCCCCCTCACCAAAAGTGGACATCATCCCCTCGATTCGTCCATTTTCAAGTCCTGTTGTCTTGTTTATGATACAGGTACAGAATGGAAGGTGACAATATGAAATGGAAAGAAATACCTCGCCCAATTAAAGTTCGACTCATCACATCGTTTTTCAATCGCTCCGTCTCGTTCGCCATCATGCCGTTCATGGCGCTCTTGTTCGTCAACGCGTTCAACGAGTTAATCGCCGGTGTCTTCTTAATCACACTCGTCTGTCTCGGCTATGTCATCGGGTTGTTGGGCGGCTATCTCGCCGACCGCTTCTCCCGCAAACAGTTGCTCCTCCTCACCTCGAGCATCACGGCCGGTATGTTCCTCACGATGACACTCTGCCTCATGATGGATCAGATGATCGTGTTCATGGTCGCGTATACCATCTTCACGGTGACGAGCAACCTCGGACGTCCTGCCATGAGTGCCATCATCATCGATGCGACGACGCCTGAGAACCGGAAAGCCGTCTATGCGCTCGACTACTGGTTAATCAACCTATCGATCGCGATCGGAACAGCCATCGGCGGTTGGCTCTACGTCAGCAATCAGCTGTTACTGTTTTGGATTTTGACCGTGACGTCGTCGACGCTTCCAATCGCTTATGCGATTTTCCTCGAAGATACGAAGCGGACGTGGACGTCGCAGCGACTCAAACTCGTCTTCGTCGATATCTTCCAAAGCTATCAAATCGCTTGGCGTGACCGCCCGTTCGTCAAAGTCGTCTTCGGTACGATGTGTATCCTCGCCGCCGAGTTTTCGATGGGGAGCTACGTCGCCGTCCGGCTCGCCGACTCGTTCGAGCCGATGTCCATCAACGATTGGGCAATTAACGGGGTGCGGATGTTCAGCCTCATCCAAATCGAGAACACGCTCATCGTCGTCGCATTGACGTTCATGATTCAACGTCTCGCTTCTCGATTCTCAAACAAACAGGCGTTGCTCGGCGGGTTGTTGCTGTACATGATCGGGTACGCCGTCATCACGAGCGCGAACTCGATGACGCTCTTGCTTGGGTTCATGATTCTCGCAACGTTCGGTGAGTTGTTGTATTCGCCCGTCTTGAACACGGAGCAAGCGAACATGATGCCGGAAGACCAACGTGGCGCCTACTCGGCGTTCGCAGGCACATCGTTCGCCGGTGCCGACTTCATGTCGCGCTCGACGATTCTCATCGGCTCGCTCCTCTCCCCGTTCATGATGAGCGTCTATATCGGTTTAGTCGTCTGTGTCGGCTGCTTCTTGGTGTATACAGGTATCTATGTGAAAGAAACGTTTGCCTTGAATCAAAAGGCTTCTTAAGTCAAAAACGGTCTCTCACATGTGAAGGACCGTTTGTGTAGGGTCGTTTTTGAAAAAGATATCAATCTGCGTTATATTTGATAGGTCAACTATCAAATAAGGAGAGATACGATGAAGAAAGCAGTTCTCGCGATTGTCGCTTCCCTGTTTCTCGTCGCCTGCTCAAACGAAGACGACCTGTCTACATACGACGAGTATGGCGTGCTCGAGGAAACGATTGATGTCGCGCAGTATGAACCGAAAGTCGAGACGGACAACGACGGCAACCGCGTCATCTTATTCTATGAAGGTGAACGTGTGGCTTATAAGAGCGTCTATGTGAAAGACGAGCGTCACCTGAAAATCATCAGCACGGATGATGAGGCCCCACTTTATAACGACACGCTATGAAACACAGCCCTCTTCTCGCGAAGAGGGCTGTTCTCAATTTTCATAATGAATTTGTTGCTCATGTTGTAGGTGATACGTGATCAATCGCTCGCTGTCTAACGGTTCATTAAATAGTGACACGGCCGTGATTTGGTTATTGTCATACGTCCGATAGTAATAGATGCCCTCATCGACATTACAGCATGAGGAATAGATCGTGTACTCGTACGTCCCGTCTTCAGCCTCGTTCAAGCCCCGCGTTTGCAGCACCGTATCCAACAGTTTGAAAAATTGTCCGACCGCGGACGCCTCGGTCGGTTCACAAATCGAATTGAAGGTCGCGAACGTCGCCCGGACGAAGCGTGACGTCGACGATAAGTCACCCGGTAAGCCTTGCCCGCCTAACCCGAGACAATAGGCATCGAGGTTCAATGTCGGCGCGAACGTATTGGCCGGCAGTTTCGTCGAGACGTGGCGATAATCGTTCAGATTGAACAGTTGATACTCGAACGACGGATTGTTCGTCAAAACCCCGACTGGATTGTCGTACACGCGCAATCCGTCCGCCATCGGCTCGACGACAATTGATTCCTGCTTATCGGCAATGATCCAGTGTAGCGGGTGAAGTGGAAGCGCGTCGCTGAAATTGAGATTGACCAGATGAATCTTCTCCAATCGCGCTCTCGCTTCCTCAACGGTCGCACACTGCCCGAGGATCCACGGGATGAACTCGAACGGGGAGACGTTATCTCGTCCGTCGACTTCCAGCTTGAACACGGCATTCCCCGGGAAGTTCAGCCCCGCCATGCTCAGTCCCTTCTCGTTCGTCGCTTCGTAATAGAGTGGATAATCTTGAACGACGGTCGCCATCCCGATCATCGCGTAATGGTTCGTATTTTCGCCCATCCGTCTGAAATTGAACGGATAGTGTCGGGGCGTAATCGTCACTTGCTCGTGATAGGACACGTTCAAGTCTAAGTTTCTGCCGAAGTAGTGGGCGTGCGGCGCATACGTAATTGCTGTACACATAACAAGACTCCTTCCATTCCAATGCAGACAATAACAGCACTCTTTGTCCTATTCACGTTATCTGATGACTTCAATCACAGTCCCTCACATATAAAAGACCGGTCAGGCTTCCGCCACACCGATCTCCATGTCCTTCTGTATGCGTTTAAAGAATTCTTCTACAACACGATAAACCCGACCGTCAACACCCCATATAAGAAACCGAGCACAATCACACTGATGGCGATCGACTTATATTGCGGATATTTATGTAACACGACCGCTCCGGCGATGACGTGAATAAACGCGACGATGAACGTCACAATCGCAAAACCCATTGGTTCATTCCTCGCTTTCAAATAAATAAATAGAAAATCATGGGAATTCATCCGTTTCCCGGTACAATAAAGACTGCATTCATTATATCAATTCTCAGAAAGAAGGCACATCCCATCATGAATTATTCACGTACCGATCTATCGACAGAGGAAATGCTCCTCGTCAACAGCGAAGTCGAGAAAAAGAAACGCAATCTCGTCGTCGCGTACTTACTTTGGTTCTTCCTCGGCGGCTTTGGTGCTCACCGCTTCTATTTCAAGAAAACCGGTAGCGCCCTCGCGATGCTTGCTCTCACGGTCGGGTCTATCGTCCTTACGGTTGTGTTGATTGGTTTTGTCGGACTGTTCGTCGCCGGCATTTGGGCGCTCGTCGACGCGTTCCTCATGCCAGGCTGGCAACAACGCGAAGTCGAAGCCATCGAGCGCGAGACGATCGAGTCGTTGAAGACTCGCTCTGAGCGTCAAGCTGCCTTTTAACGACCAAGACGGTCACGCCAACGCGTGACCGTCTTTTCTGTTAGAAGCTATTCTCTTTCAAGTAAAACGCGAAGTTCCGGTGCTTCCGTTCTTTCGTCGCGTAATGAATCCATAGCCAAGCGAGCGACTCGAGCTCACGTGCCAGCTTCAAGTGACGGAGCGTATGGGCATCGAAGCCGATCTTCGAGGCGAGGTCTTGGACGGCCCGAACCGACTCCTGCTCGTCTCCGGCGATGAACATCATCGACATGTTCGGGTTCTCCAAGTTCTCGACGCCGGTCTGGTTGAACGCCTTGACGATGCGGACGTGCGGCGCGAGTTCTTGCAGATGTTCGGCCCCTGATTTCCCTTCCGGCCGCTCGATTGCGTCAAACTCTTTGGCAATCGGATTCGTCACGTCGATGACGATTTTGTCGTCCAAGTCTCGGAGCGATTGAATCAAATCGATCGCTGCCGCGAACGGCGTCGTCATTAACAAGATTTGCGCGTTCGACGCCACTTCTTGGAGCGACATCGTCCCCTCGCGCTCCGAGCGCGTCCCGTACAACACTTCATAGCCGACATCTTCAAACTTGCGTCCGAGCGTCCGCCCGACTTTCCCTGCTCCTAAAATACCAATCTTCATGTATAACGACTCCCCTTCACAGTTCTTCGTCCGTCCGTGTCACCGTGCCGCCAAGTTCCTCCGCAAGTCCATCGAGCACCGAGTGGTCGAACTCTTCCCCGATTGCCATTACCCCGGTCTGACCGGGCTCGATATTCCCGACTGTCCGTTTGAACGTCTCTTGAATGCTTTGGACGTGTTTCAAGTCTTTCGTTCCTCCGATGAGTCCCCCCGTGAGCGTCCCGAACAGGATCCCGAACGGCCCACCGAGAATCCCGACAGCCATCCCGATCAAGGCGCCTTTCGTCGACTTGTTCGTCGGCGTCAGTTGGACGGCGTCCTCGAACGAGAAGGCGCCATTGTCCTCACGTTTGATGACGACGAGTTGTTCGAACCCGACGAGCCCTTCGGCGTGGTACTTCTTCAACTTGCTGAACGCTTGATACGAGATGGACTCCTCTGGAAACGTGAACGTGACGATATGGTACGGTTGTTTTTCCTTCTTGGCCATTTTGGCTCCTCCTTTGACAGGACCAGGTGACACATCAGCTTTCTCTTACCACTTCCCCGGCTTCAGGCGAAAAAAAACCTAGTCCGAGGACTAGGTCGTGGGTGGCCGTTTCTCATTCAGTTCGTAATGCGAATACGGGATGCAGAGCGGCGTGCCATAGAGCGGGTCTTCCGTCACGACAACTTTCAAACCGAAGACGTCCTGCATGAACGCCTCGTCGACGACATCGTTCGGACTTCCCTGGCGATAGACGTTCTCACCGGCGAGCGCGATGACATGGTCGGCGTAGCGACAGGCGAGATGCAAGTCGTGGAGCACCATGATGATCGTCTTCCCTTCTAACCGGTTCAACCGATACATCAAGTCGAGGATCTCGATTTGGTGCGACATGTCGAGATACGTCGTCGGCTCGTCGAGGAGAATCGTCTCCGACTCTTGGGCCAAGGCGAGCGCGATCCAGACGCGTTGCTTCTGCCCGCCTGATAAGTTGCTGACGAGCGTGTCCCGAAGCGAGACCGTGTCCGTGAAGGCGAGTGCCCGCTCGACGGCACGTTCGTCGTCTTCTGAGTAGCGCTTGAAGAACGTCTGATACGGATAACGGCCGAACCGGACGAGCTGTTCGACGGTCAATCCGTCCGGCGCGACGTTCACTTGCGGCATGAACGCCATGAGCCGGGCCGCCTCTTTCGCCCGATACGCAGTAAGCGGCTTGTCACGGAAGGCGATGGCCCCGCCTAACGCGTCCCGTTGCCGGGCGAGCGTCGACAAGAGCGTCGACTTGCCGCACCCGTTCGCCCCTAACAGCACTGTGATTTTGCCGTGTGGAATCGAGAACGTCAAGTCGTCGAGCACAATCTTCTGTTCATAGCCGATGGCGACTTGTTGTAAATCAAATGTATTCATCTCATGCTTCCTTTCATCATCCGGCGAAGTAAATAGAAGAAGTACGGCGCACCGATAACGGCTGTCATGACACCGGTTCGCAGTTCATACGGATAAAAGATTGTCCGCGCGAGCACGTCCGCCAAGACGACGATCGTCGCCCCGACGAGTAACGTCGCCCAAATGTACGGTAGCTTCAAGCCTTGGCGGGCGATGTGTGGCGCCATCAGTCCGACGAAGCCAATCGCTCCGACAAACGCGACCCCGATTCCGGCAAGGAGACACGATAAGAGCAAAGTCCCACGCTGTGTCCCCCGGACCGGTACACCGATGCTCGTCGCGACCGCCTCGCTAATGTGGAGCGGGCGGACATGCCGTTCAATCAAGAAGGCGGCGAGCAAGAACAGCATCGCGAGCGGGACCATGATTTTCAGTTGATTCCATGTCGCCGCATAGACCGTACCGGTGAGCCATTGTTGGATGTCGTTCTTCCGGTACACGTTGGAGGCGAGCATCATGAACTGGACGATCCCTTGCGAGAAGATGCTAATCCCGATTCCGATCAACGCGAGTCGGACCGGTGGGACGCCCCGTTTCAATAGATAAAATAAAAACGCACCGACCGTGAGCGCGCCGGCGAACGAGGCGAGCGGGATATAGGCGAGCGGGACGGACAGTTGGTTCGTCCGCTCATCGGTGAAGACGGTGAAGAACGTCGCCGTCGCCACCCCGGCTCCGCCGACGATGCCGAAAATCTCCGGCGAGGCGAGTTCATTTTTAATGGTGAGCTGTAACAAGTGTCCACTGACCGCGAGACACGCCCCGGCCGTGATGGCCATGAGGACGCGAGGCATCCGAAACTCGAATACGACGAGCTCCGCGAACGCGTCACCCGAACCGAGGAACAGTGACCCGAGCGACCATGGGGTCAAAAACGTGTCCCCGATGGCGAGTCCCAAATAGAAGGCGATGAACAGGCCGGTAAGGAGCGCGACCGCGAGCACGATTTCCCGTTTCCGGAGCGTGAACGAGAACGGACCTTTTCGAAAACTATATGATTTCATGATTTAAAGACTCCTTGTCTGGCGCTGACGAGATAGATGAAGAAGGCGCCCCCGATGACGGCGAGCACGACGCCGACGGTCACTTCTCGTGGGAACAGGACGAGTCGTCCGAAGATGTCGGCCGCTAAGAGCAACACACTCCCGAGGAGCGCACTCCCCGCGAGCCGGGCGAAGAACGCCGTGCCGAACAGGTAGCGCGCGAGATGCGGGGCCAGCAAGCCGACGAAGGCGATGGGACCTGCGAGCGCGACTCCGAACGCCGACAAGACGACGGCGAGCGTGACGGCGACGAACTTGATGACGCCGACGTTTTGACCGAGCGACCGGGCGACCTGGTCACCGAGCGACAGCGTCTCGAGCTCTTTACTGATGAGGAGGACGCAGAAACTCGCGACAACCATCCACGGCAATAACGTCGTGACGAGTTCGAGCGAGCGGCCCGCGACCGATCCCGTCAACCAGAACAGCACTTCATCTAGTGCACCTTCCTCGTATGCGATAATCGATTGCGTGAACGAGCTGAACAGTGCCGCGAGCGATGCCCCGGCGAGTGTCATATACATGACGTTGCCCCCGTTCGCACTGAGGAGATAGACGATGACCCCAGCGATAAAGGCTCCGACGAGCGCGGCCGATGTGAACGAGGCGATGCTGCTGAAGCCGAACAGCGTCACGAGGACGATGGCCAGGCTCGCACCTGCATTGACCGCCAATATGTCTGGTGACGCGAGCGGGTTACGGGTCACGAGTTGGAACAGCAATCCGGCGAGTCCGAGCACGCTGCCGACGAGGAGCGCGACGACGGTGCGCGAGACGCGATTGTCCTCGAGTGCAATCATCGCTTGCGACGACGCATCTGTTCCGAGCGCGAGCACGTCTTGATGGCCGACCGGGATGACCCCGACCCGTAGACTGATATAACTCAATATAGGTAACGCGATGATCAAGGCGAATAATTTGATCCATGGTTTCATCATTTGCTCACTTCTTTCCTCTCCTACCATAGCAAAATCTCGCTGTCAGAAAAAGGGGTTGACAGTGAGAATCATTATCATTTATAGTCAGGGAGGAAATCTTACTATACAGAGGAGACTTTATACATATGAAGAAGTTTGTGTTAGCACTACTCACGCTCTGCCTCACGGTCGTCCTCGCTGCTTGCGGCGGGTCAGAGGAGACGAGCAACTCGAACGATTCAGCAGAAACAGAGACGCGGACGGTCGAGCACGCCATGGGCACGGCTGAAGTACCGGTCGAACCGAAACGTGTCGTCGTCTTGACGAACGAAGGAACCGAAGCACTCATCGCCCTCGGCGTCAAACAAGTCGGTGCCGTCAAATCATGGAACGGTGACCCGTGGTACCCGCACATCGAGTCAGAAATGACAGATGTGACTGAAGTCGGGACGGAGAGCGAGGTCAACCTCGAAGCAATCGCGAAACTCGAGCCGGATCTCATCATCGGAACGAAACTCCGCCAAGAGAACATTTACGACAAGTTGAACGCCATCGCGCCGACGGTCATGTCGGAGACGCTCAAAGGCGACTGGCAAGAGAACTTCGCACTTTATGCGAACGCCCTCAACCTTGAGGACAAAGGGAAAGACGTCTTGGCTGACTATGAACAGCACGTCGAAGATACGAAAGCCGAGCTCGGCGACGCTGTGAACAAAGAGCTCTCGGTCGTACGCTTCCTTCCTGGCGCGTCACGCATCTACTTCACGGACAGCTTCTCAGGTGTCATCCTAGGGGATGTCGGCATCAAACGCCCGGCGTCACAAGACCGCACCGAGTTCGCTGAAGAGATCACGATGGAACGCATCCCAGAGATGGACGGCGACCATATCGTCTACTTCACGTACGGTGGAGCGGATGGATCGAAGACAGCCGAAGAGTGGCAGTCGAATCAACTTTGGAAAGACCTCGACGCCGTCAAGGCCGGCGAAGTCACCGAAGTGAGCGACGACACGTGGAACACATCGGGCGGCGTCTTGTCAGCCAACGAAGTGCTCGACGAACTCGTCACCATTTTTAAATAAGCGAAAGCGCGCCAAATCGGCGCGCTTTTTGTTGTCGTCATATGGTAAAATTTTCATATCATAGTTGAGATAGGAGCCACGCTTATGTCACGTCCGCTTCGAAAATCTGCCACGAACCGCTCGCTCTTTGGGGTCTGTGGTGGCATCGCTGAATACTTCAACTTGTCGCCGCTCGGCGTTCGTCTGCTCTTCCTGATCGTGCCGGGGAACTTTCTCATTTATATGATCCTCGCCAACTCGATGAAGGACGCTCCGCGTTACTTATGAAAAAAGATTCGAAAGCCGCGGCTTTCGAATCTTTTGCGTTTAAGCGTTCACTTTGTCTTTCATCGCCGCAAGCGCCCCACTGTTGATGAAGTGCCATGGCTTGTTGTAGTGCGGTTGGAAGAAGAAGTCGACGTAAGCGAGCTCTTCGACCGTCATCTCATTCTGAATGGCGAGCGACAACGTGTTGACCGCTTGCGTCATGTCCGCTTTCGAGAGGACTTGTCCACCGACGACGCGATGGGTGCCGACTTCATAGACGAGTTTGAACTGGACCGGTTCCGCTGTCGGCATGAACTCCGGACGATACGCGTCTTCGATCACGACGCTCTCGACATCAAGACCGAACATGCCGGCCGCCTCTTCCGTGAGACCTGATGAGGCGATGTTCCAATCATACAGGCGGAGACCTGACGTCCCTTGCGTCCCTTGATAACGGACCCGCGGTGTGATCAAGTTCTCGGCGACGAGCGTACCCATGCGGACCGCGTTCGTCGCGAGCGGGATGTAGGCATGTGTGCGCGCCGGGTTGTAATAGACGGCACAGCTGTCACCAGCCGCGAAGACGTCCGGGTTGCTCGTGCGCATATACTCGTCGACGATGATGGCGCCGTTGCCGAGCATGTCGACTTGGCCTTGAAGGAGTCCCGTGTTCGGACGGAAGCCGACACAGAGGATGACGAGGTCAGCCTCGAACTCTCCTTTGTCGGTCACGACATGCGTGACGTTACCATCTATGCCACGGAACGCTTCGACCGTCTGGCCGAGCTCGAGGTCGATGCCGCGTGACGTCATATCGGCCTCGAGTTGATCCGTGAACGATTTGTCGAGATATTTGTTCAAGATGCGGTCGGCGCTATCGATGAACGTGACGTGTTTGCCGTACACTTCGAACGCCTCGACGAGCTCGACACCGATATAGCCGGCACCGATGACGGCGATGTTCGTCGCATCGGATGCCCGCTCGATGATGCGCTGGGCGTGCGCATAGTTTTTGCAGAGCTCAATCCCAGTCATCTCGATGCCAGGAAGCGTCGGGACGATCGGCCATGAACCAGTCGTTACGATCAAGCGATCGAACGTGTCATAGACGTCTTCTCCCGTGTCGAGGTTTTTCGCATGGACCGTCTTCGCTTCCGTGTCGATGTTCAACACGTCGTGCTTCATGCGCATTGTCGCACCAAGTTCTTCGAGCTCGGTCGGTGACGCGTAGAAAAGCTCTTCCGCACGTTTGACGACACCGCCGACGTGGAGGGCGATCCCACATGAGAGGAAGCTGACATTGTCATTGCGCTCATACACCGTGATGTCGAGATTGTCATGCTTGGCGAGTAATCCTTTGACTGCTGCTGTTCCTGCGTGTGTACATCCGATGACTGCGATTTTCATATGGTTGTCTCTCCTTTGAGTGTTAGGCAAGTTAGTCTTTGTGATAAATATCACATTCACTTTCTGAACTTAGTGTACTATTTCACAAGAAGGTTTGACAATCACTTTGCTCACTTTTTCACGTAATTGTGGCGGAAGTTTGAACAGCCTATGTGACAACAAAAAAACCGTCCCGTAATTGGAACGGTTCACTTATGAATTTGTCGTGCGTCGAGCTTTGATCCAGTGATAGATGACGACACCGATATAGGTGACGAGACCGATCACGTACAGACTAAAGCCAATCAGGCTCCAGCCCAGTCCGTCCCAACCGCGGACAAAGACGAGGCCGATGAGGAACACCACGTACCCCATCACGAGCAGTGTTAACGAGAAGACGAGCTTCCGCATGAATCGCGACTTCAAAAAGTTCACCAGCACAATCAAAAGAATCGTCGTCAACGCGCCGATGATAATGAGCGCGTCCCCGTAATATTCCCAAGCCATCGCTTCTCCCCCTGACCTATTGTTTGATTGGCTCCATCGTATCACGTCCTCCCCCTGTTCCCCATCTCTAAAAAAAGCCATCCGCATCATCGCGAATGACTTCTTTGTCAACGAACATAAATCGTCTTCGTCACGCTTCGGCCTTTTGGTGTCACGAGACGGAGTGTCAATTTCGTTCCTTTCTTCTGTGGGGTGAAACTGAGCGTTGTCGACGTCGACGTCACCGTCTTCTTCGCGAGGACCGTCGACCCCCGCGTGAGCGTCAATGTGCCGTACGCGACGTTCGATGTCGCCTTCACTGTCTTCGATGCGCTCGACGGAATCGTCGTCACGAGCGTCGGTGTCGGTCCAGTCGTCACTTTCACCGTCTGCATGTGTCGAAACGTTCCGCTTTGGCTCGTCAACGAGAGCGTCGTATTGACCGGTTGACGGGTGAAGCGGAGCGTCACACGTCCGGTGCTACTTGCTTTCGCTGTAGCGAGCACCGTTGAGCCTTTTTTCAACGTGACCGTGCTGTTCGGGATCATGTACCCGACCCAGAGCGATTTCTCATCGTTAATCGAGAGCGTCGACAGCGACGTCTTCGGCAGCCCGAGCGAGACGTCACGCGATTTCGAACCGACCGAGGCCCGGACGCGAACGCGATCCCCCGGTTTGGCCGGAACGGTATAACGCGTCGTTGAGAGGCGTTTGGCCGAGACGAGCTTGTCGTTCACATAAAAGCGCACCGTCGCCGTGCTCGTCTTCTTGATCGTGAGCGTCGCTTGTGTCTTTGTCATCAACGTGTCCGTCACACTGAGCGTCGGAGTGAACGCACGGACCGTCTTTGTGAGTTCGTACGTCGCATCGCCGCTCGAACGTGTGACGAGGATGACATCCCCTTCCTTCAATGGGGTATCGAACGTGTACGGCATGACGCGTGTTGTCGCCACATGCGTCCCATTTCGATAGATGCGGTAAGCCTGATCGGTACTCGATGTGACGTTGATGGATTTGTCATACATCAACGGTGTCCGAGTCCACGAAAAGACAGGCGGTTCCACTCTTGTGTCCACGGTTGTGAGCCGGAACGCTGAAGCGGGTGCCTCTTTCAATTTAAAGTAGACTTTGGTTCCGATGTCTACAGGCATCGTATTAAACTCTTTAATCGAAATGAGTCCGTCCTCATCTGCCTGCTCGTTCGAAATTTCGTAGTATTTCCCACTGCGAATCAACACATCCACTGCGGCGTTCGGCGTCGTTTTCAATGTGACACCTGAAGTGACCGTTTTCGTCAGAACCGAGATACCATTTGATGAGGTATCGTCACTTTCTTTGACCGTCTGAAGTTCAATCGGATCGGCGTAAACACCTGACCCACTACCGATTTTCACAGTCACACGCGATCCAGGTGTGAACCACCGCGCCGGTTGCCACGTATAGCGCCCCGACTCATCCGATCGGATCGTCGCCGATTGATAGTTCAACAATGAATCCGATGAGTTCGATTGATACAAGTTTTTCGTCACACTGACAAACACCGGCGTGTTCGGTGCCGTCTTCCCGCTGATCGGGCCTAAGACACCGGTTGGCGGGTCGAGCGTGAGCGGCACATAGTTCGATGCCCATAAGTCTAACCGGCGCTCAAAATCGTTCCACTTAAAAATCATGTCATACGACTCATTCGTCTGTAACGTCAGTTTCCCTTGCTCCCAAACGAACGGGTCGTCTTGATAGGCTAAACGTGCCGTCAACTCAGTCGCTGGAATCGGTAAGGCCGTACCATCGACGAGTGTGGCCGTTCCGCTGACCTCGTAAGGACGACCTACCTCATAGCGAGTCGTCGTTTTCGGCACATCGACATTCAGTTGCCATGGTGCTTTCCATAAAGACTCCGGCGTGTACACTTCCGTCTTCTTCATACCATAAACGTACCACGGACCGTGTTGTCGAATGTCAGCGTCATCAATCGGTGCCTCTTTCCACTCATTCGTGCTGACGTTATAACTGACATAGAATGTCGTATACATTTCTCGCGTCATGAAGTAGTAGGTGCCGTCTTTCCACGTAAGATTACTTACGTTTGGTGCATCCTTCTCAATCCATCGTTTCGTCGCCAAATCGAAAATAAACATGTGCTCCGAGTCATCACTTTTGATCACGAACCATTGATTCGCTTCTTTCATGTGACGGGCCCACCTCACCTGTCCTGAATAGGAACTGATTGTCTCAAGCACTTCTCCTGTCACCGTCCGCTTCGTCACTTGACCGTCGGCGAATGAGAGGACGTTGCCATCGTCGAGCAGACTGTATACCTGACCACTGCCTTTCGTGAGCGATCCGAGAATATCACCTGACATCGATGTGATGATATACTTTTCGTCATCAGCCCATAACATCATTCCTGTTGTTACATTCGTTGAGACGAGTCGATTCTCACTTCCTGCTTCGATTGGGAATGTCGTCGCCACATTCGTACGTATATCCCACATCACCCAATCCGGCCACCCTTTTAACATAAATCGGCCGTCTCCGATGGCATACATATTGTAAGCAGCAGACACACGAATCGGTAACGTATATTCCTCACCGGTCTGAATGTGAACAAGCGTCTCCGGATCTCCCGAACGCCACACATATCCACTATCTCCTACGACTTCTCCTGCCGGAATGATTTCCGGTTTGGCATAGTCCTCTGCTCGGACTTCTACTCCTGGCGCTACCATCATGACGAGCACCACGAGCATGCTCCATAACCACTTCTTCATTACTCTCCTCATTTCTGTTTATGAATGCATAACTTTCAAAAATAATCCATTTTTTTGATTTAACCCTCCTAATTTTAAGTTGTTTTTTCAAAATTGAATAGCCCTAAAATCAAAAAAAACACCACGTCGCATGACATGGTGTTCACTTCTCATTCATTTGTTTCATCAAATCCATCTGTTCTTTCACCAACGCCTCTTTCTCACGTCGGAGCACGCCCCGGTACGTGATGCGTGAGATCGACAAGCTGATCTCATACAAGAAGAAGAGCGGCAGCGACACCATGAGGTGCGACGTCAAATCCGGCGGCGTGATGAAGGCTGCGACGACGAACAAGGCGAAGTAGGCGTACTTCCGAATCGATGACAGGAAGTACGGTGTCACGACACCGATGCGCGTCAAGAACATCGTCACGACCGGCAACTGGAACAATAGACCGAATGGGATCGTCAGTTGCAACAAGAACGTGAAGTAGTTCGAAGCCCCGATGATTTGTGTCAGACCGAGGTCTTGCCCGAGGTCCGTCGAGATATCGAGGACGAGCGGGAACAACCAATAGTAGGCAAACGCCAAACCGACGAGGAACAAGATAAAGATGATCGGAATATAAGCGAGCGTCGCTTTCCGCTCGTTCGGATGCAGACCAGGTGCGACGAACGCCCACAGTTGATACAGTAGAAACGGACCAGCCGCGACGAGCCCGATGACGAGCGCCAAGTTCAAGTAAATCATGAGCGGGTCCGCGACCCCAAAGGCGTTCAGCTCGAGGCCTCGTTCGACGAGGTCGGCCTGGAGATAGGCGAGCACGTATTTGACACTCGGCAAAGCAATCAAAAAGAAGGCAAAGACGACAAATGCCGACAGCATCAGTCGTCTCCGCAGCTCTGTCAAGTGGTCGGACAGTGCCCGTTCTTGATCAGGTTGATGGCTCATCGCTTACTGCTCTTTCTTCTCAATTTCTTTCTTGTCTTTCTCGTCATGCTCGTTCATCATGCCACTCGTGGCATTTTTGAACTCACGGAGCGTCTGTCCGGCGGCGCGTCCGAATTCAGGCAATTTCTTCGGCCCGAAGATGATGAGCGCGATAATCGCGATGACAAACAGACTTGCTCCGCCTGGAATACCGACGACGAGTAACGATGATAGTAGTTCCATTATTGATGGACCCCCTCAGCAGATGGATAGTGTTGCATAAAGTAAATGAGCGACTGGAGTTCGATTGACAAGTCGATATGATGCACGCGGACCGTATCCGGCACAGTGAGTCGTGCCGGTGTGAAGTTCAAGATGCCTTTGATGCCGAAGCGGACCAAGTCATCCGCGACAGGCTGTGCATAGGCAGACGGCACCGTCAAAATGGCGACGTCAATCTTGTTTTGCTTCATGATCTGTTCCATCTCATCGACGTGATGAATCGGGACACCGGACATCGTCGTGCCGACTTTTGTCTCGTCTGCGTCGAACCCGACGACGATATGTGTGTTATTGTTTTTAAGGAAGTTATAGTTGACGAAAGCTGTCCCGAGATGACCAACCCCGACCAAGGCGACGTTCGTAATCTCGTCCTGATTCAGTGTCTTACGGAAAAAGTCTAACAGATACTGTACGTTATAGCCATATCCCTTTTTACCGAGCGCACCGAAGTACGAAAAATCACGACGAATCGTGGCCGAATCGACCTTGACCGCCTCGCTCAGTTCAGCAGAAGAGACACGCTGTTTTCCTGATGAATGTAGGCTTTGGATAAACCGATAGTATAGTGGCAACCGTTTGGCTGTCGCTTGCGGAATCTTTGGTTCGTTTTGACTCAACGGAAAGAGCCTCCTTTTTACGACGCGTTTCAAACGAATCTAATTTCATACACCTTGATTGTAAACGAATTCACATAACCACTCAACGAATATACCTGAAAAGACTAAAAAATACAGTATACTAAATAGAGAGAAAGGGGTTTTTTCACTTGATCCTACTGCAAGTCAATAACTTATCGAAATCATTCGGCGTCGAGCCGATTTTAGAGAACGTCAAACTAGAAATTCAAGAAGGCGAACGCGTCGCCCTCGTCGGCCGTAACGGCGCTGGCAAGTCGACATTGCTCAAAGTCATCGCCGGGGAATACAACTATGACTCGGGCGATATCATGAAGCCGAAAGACGTGACGATCGGCTATCTCGCCCAAGACTCAGGACTCGAATCGAACGAGACGATTTGGAACGAGATGCTGACCGTCTTCACCGATTTGATCGAGCAAGAGAAAACGCTCCGCCGCATGGAACAAGACATGGGGTCTGAGCGCATCTTGAACGACCCGGCCGCCTATGAGCGCCTGCTGTCGTCTTACGATGAAGAACAGCATACGTTCAAAGACCGCGGCGGCTATCAATACGAGGCGACGATCCGCTCCGTCCTCCACGGGATGCGTTTCTATCCGGACGACTTCGAACGCCGCATCGATACGCTCTCGGGCGGACAACGGACGCGTCTCGCCCTCGCGAAGATGCTGCTGCAAAGCCCGGACCTGCTCATCTTGGATGAGCCGACGAACCATTTGGACATCGAGACGCTCGGCTGGCTCGAGAAGTATTTGAGCGGCTATAAAGGCGCCGTCCTCATCGTCTCCCACGACCGCTACTTCCTCGACCGCGTCGTCTCGGTTGTCTATGAATTGTCACGCCACCGGAGCCGTCGCTTCGTCGGCAACTATACGAAATATCTCGAGCAGAAGGCCGCGATCTACGAGCAAGAGAAGAAGCAGTTCGAATCCCAACAAGAAGAAATCGCCAAGATGCAGGACTTCATCCAGCGCAACATCGCCCGGGCGACGACGACGAAACGGGCGCAGAGCGTCCGCAAACGTCTCGAGAAAGTCGACCGGATGGAAGCGCCGGACGGTGACGAGCGCAGTGCCGTCCTCTCGTTCGCAATCAAACGTCAAAGCGGGAACGACGTGTTGAGCGGCAGCGATCTCGCCATCGGTTATGAGGAATCAATCGCTCAGCATCTCCGTTTCCAACTGCAGCGCGGTGAATCGGTCGCTCTCGTCGGTCCGAACGGGGTCGGTAAGTCGACGCTTTTGAAAGTGTTGACGAAACAACAGCCGGCCCTCACCGGTGACATCCGCTACGGTACCGGCGTCGAGATCGGCTATTACGATCAGGAGCAACAGAACTTGTCGGACGCCAACCGCGTCATCGACGAGATTTGGAACGACTGGCCGCTCATGCGCGAACAAGAAGTGCGGAGTCTGCTCGGTCAGTTCCTGTTCAGCGGTGACGACGTCATGAAACGCGTCCATGAACTGTCGGGTGGAGAACGGGCCCGTTTGACGCTCGCGAAACTGAAGCTCGAGCAACCGAACTTGCTCATCTTGGATGAGCCGACGAACCACTTGGACCTCGACTCGAAGATGATTCTCGAGAACGCACTCGTCGACTATCCGGGCACGATCCTGTTCGTGTCCCACGATCGGTACTTCATCGATCGGCTGGCGACACGCGTCCTAGAGATCACGCCGAACGGCATCGATGAATACCTCGGCGATTACTCGTATTACGTCGAAAAGAAAGAAGAACTCGAAGAACTGGCTCGACTCGCCCGCGAAGAGACGAAACAAGTCATCGTCAAGAAACAGCGCGCCGACAAGGAACAACAACGTGAGGAGCGTCGGATGAAACAACGGATCGAGGAGATCGAACTCACGATCGAACAACACGAGGCCCGGCTCGAAGAAATCGAGCAACTGTTGTGTGAACCAGACGTCTTCAACGACTTCGCCCGGGCACAGGAACTGTCGACCGAGTCCGACGCGACGAAAGAATCAATCACGGCACTGTACGCAGAATGGGAGGATCTCCATTCATGATGCGATTCCGTGCGATGCGAATCGAATGGATGCACGCCTTCCTGACCGGTCTCGCCTACATCGTGCCGACCGGGACGGAGTACGTATCCGAACTAATTCGTGGGGAACCGACTGTCGTCCCGTCGTTCTTGTTTTATTTCCTCCCGGTCGTCATCGGCTTCATCATCCAGACGTGGAGCGGGATTGTCATCAGCTTGTTGAGCGGTCTGCTCATGAGCACGCTGTTTATCCGCCTCGTCGTCTGGCCGGTCGATGTGACCGTGCACAGCTTTTACACGCCCGGTTCGGTATGGGGCCACTTCTATCAGTCGACGCTCCTCATGTGGGTGCTCGCCTTGATCGTCTATGTCGTGAGCCGAGTTAACAACTGGCATCGTGAAAATTATCGACGGCCTCAAAAGTAAGCTGCCATGTCCTGCAATAGAGGACATGGTTTTTTTATGTCATAAAAACATACTCCCGTTGACAATGATAATCATTTTCAATTACTGTGTAAGGGAGGTGATTACTATGAAAATCTTAATTGGATACGTCAGCATGTCTGGAAACACGGAAGACATCGCGCATCTGTTACAACATACAATACAAGAGGCAGGGCACGTCGTCTCAACGAGCGATGATTTAGAATCGCTATCGATCGACACACTACTAGAATATGATGGCATTTTACTCGGTGCCTATACATGGGGTGACGGCGATTTGCCTTACGAGGCTGAAGGGTTTGTCGATGATTTAGAGCAAGCTCAGTTACGGAGCCTAGCTTGTGCTGCGTTCGGCTCAGGGGATACAGACTATCCAAAATATTGTGCTGCGGTCGACACAATCGAGCAGGCGTTAGTAACCGCCGGCGGCGAAGTGCTCGTACCCGCCTTAAAAATTGAATTCGATCCAAATACCGAAGAAAAACGGATGTCGTGTATCACGTTCGCATCGATATTTGTTAAACAGATTGAAAAACGCAAAAAAGTTCAGCTCGAAGGCTGAACTTTTTTGCGTTAGAAGTAACGAAGCGGTTGGAATCCGCGCGTGTGGAAGTCGAGCTTGATGCCGTCTTCCGTGATGAAGAACACGTACTCGTTCGTATCGACGTCACGGACGAACACTTTGTAGAATGTGAGCGTCTCTTCGTCGTTCGTCACATACTTCGCCTCATGCGTCGAGATGACTTGCGCGAACAGTTGCTCTTCGTCAAATTCGTTGACGATGTCCTCAAACTTCGCCGCCTCTTCTTCGGTCGCTTCTCGACCCGGTGCGATTTGGTAATACGCGTCGCTCGCTTTCGGCTGAACGCCGAGGTTGCGGTCGACGACGATGACGCTTTCGATGTCTTGGTCGTCTAGGCTCTTATAGCCATACAACGTCTCGATGAGCGTGTTCTCACCTGTGACCCGGCCGATGCCTTCGAGCGATTCCGCTCCCGTGAGCGACCTAACGCGTGTCGCTTCCGGAACGATTTCTTCTTGATAGGCGATATTATAAGCGCGGATGATCTCCCGTACTTGCAAAAACGTCGCGACGACGAGCAGTACGACCAGACCTCCAATGATTATGCGTTTCATCATCTGTTTATTTTCCCCCTAGACTGTCATGCTCTCTTCTAAGGATAACCCAGGAACCGCATTCATCGCCAGTGTATCGCGCTTTCCGCGCACATACGCGTGATGTGCCGCGACTCCAATCATACCGGCGTTGTCTCCGCATAGATCGAGTGGCGGGATGACGAGGCGGATGCCTTCGCGGTCCGTCGCTTCTTTGAGCGCAGCGCGGAGTCCACGGTTGGCTGCGACACCGCCCGCGACGAGCAGCTGCTTCGCGCCCTTCTCTTTCACGGCACGAATCGCTTTCTCGACGAGCACTTCGACGACGCTCGCTTGGAAGCTGGCCGCCAAGTTCTCAGGGATGACCGTCTCCCCGCGCTGTTCGGCATTGTGGACGGCGTTGATGACCGATGACTTGAGCCCGCTGAAGCTGAAGTCGAAACTCCCTGCTTCAAGCCGAACCCGTGGGAACTTGTACGTGTCTTCCCCATCGGCCGCGAGACGATCGATGGCAGGACCACCCGGATACGGCAGACTGAGCGTCCGTGCGACTTTGTCATATGCTTCTCCGGCCGCATCGTCACGTGTCTCACCGATGACTTCGAACACACCGTGCTCCGGCATATAGACGAGCTCCGTATGTCCACCCGAGACGACAAGACAGACGAGTGGGAACTCCATCTCTTCGACGAGCTCGTTCGCGTAAATATGTCCGGCGATATGGTGGACCCCGATGAGCGGTTTGCTGTGGGCGAACGCGAGGGCCTTGGCCGCACTGATTCCGACGAGGAGCGCCCCGACGAGACCCGGTCCTTGTGTGACCGCGACGGCGTCGACGTCTTGCATCGTCACACCGGCTTCGCTAAGAGCGTCATCGATGACGTACGTGATTCGTTCGACGTGATGGCGCGAGGCGACCTCGGGCACGACCCCGCCGAACCGTTTATGGCTTTCAATCTGCGACGAGACGACGTTTGATAAGAGCGTCTTGCCGTCACGCACGAGCGCAACGGACGTCTCATCACAGCTCGACTCGATCGCGAGAATGAGCGATGTGTTCATTCTGATTCACTTCCTAACTTCGCCCAGTAAATATAGGCGTCTTCATTATTGTCTTGGTAATATCGTTTCCGGCGTCCCGCATTTTCAAAACCAAACTGTTCATACAACTTTTGGGCACCGATGTTGGAGACACGCACTTCGAGCGTGAGCGCCGCGAGTGACTTTGAACGGGCAAATTCGACGAGTTGCGTCAGGAGCAGATTGCCGATGCCTTGCCCGCGATATTCCGGTAAGACAGCGATGTTCGTGATATGCCCCTCGTCTACGATTTGCCAGACGCCGACGAAACCGACGATACGCCGTTCATGTACAGCGACGAAGTAAATCGCTTGATCATTGCGGAGCATCTCGTTCATGAACGCTTCTTTCGTCCAAGGAATGGCGAACGAGGCTTCCTCGACTTTGGTCACTTCGTCGACGTCGAGCCAGTTCATGCGACGGATTTGAATGTCAGCCATTGTTCTGTCCCTCGAGCCATTTCGCTTCCGCCTCAGCGAGACGAAGATACTCGGGCTCAAACGCATGGACATCATTCGTGACTTCACCTAAGGCGACGAGGTCGCTCGCCCGGCCGTAACTATGCGCGGCCGGTGCTTCTGTATACTCATACGCGGCCAAGACGTCACGGAACGGCTCGACGTCGCCGACGACGACGAACGGTCCTGTGATATTGGCTTCGAGCCAAGCAGCGACCGAGGCGTGACGGTCTGGTGTCATGGCCTCGTTTTGTTGATAGTATCCGATATAAGCGTTCCCTCGGCGGGCGTCGATGAGCGAGACGACCGGTAGATCCGTGTTCGGGGCCGCCGCCATTAGACGGAGTGCCGAGACCCCGATGAGCGGGATTTGCAGTGTATAGGCGAGCGTCTTCGCTGTCGTCACCCCGATGCGGATTCCCGTGTATGAGCCTGGTCCCGTCGTCACGACGATACGTTCGAGTTCGGTTGGTGTCCATTTAACGGCATGCATCAGCTGTTCAATCATCGGCATGAGCGTGACGGCATGGTTTTTCGAGACCATGACCGTTGCCTCGGCTTGAATCTGTCCGTGTTCGCTGAGCGCGACAGATAGACGTGTCGTCGACGTGTCAATCATGAGTTGCTTCATGCGAGCACCTCCTGCACGAGCGTGTCATACGCATCACCGACGGGAGCGAACGTCAGTTGACGTTCCTCGTCACCGGTGCGCTCGATCGTGATGGCGAGCCGTTCCGTCGGCAGTGACGATTCGATCAAGTTCGACCACTCGACGATGGCGACACCATCGCCGTTGATGTATTCTTCAAGGCCGATATCGTCCCCCGTATCTTCGAGACGATAGACGTCCATATGGTAGAGCGGCAAGCGCCCTTGATATTGTTTCATGATGGTGAACGTCGGGCTGTTGACGTTACGCGTGACACCGAGACCTTTGCCAAAGCCTTGAGTGAACGTCGTCTTACCGGCACCAAGGTCCCCGTCCAACGTTATGACCGTCCCGGCTTTGACGAGCGTGGCGAGTTTTTCTGCCACCGCCTGCGTCTCGGCCGCGGAATGGGTAATCAATGTATACATGATGTTTCTCCTTTAGTGGTTCTAGCGATACGTACTCATTGTACACTCAATTTTACGCAAAAAAAAACACGAAACGTCATCGTTTCGCTATCTCATTTAAAAAATTGGTTGCGGGGGCTGGATTTGAACCAACGACCTTCGGGTTATGAGCCCGACGAGCTACCAGACTGCTCCACCCCGCGACGACATATGAAATTAAATAAAAATTGGTTGCGGGGGCCGGATTTGAACCGACGACCTTCGGGTTATGAGCCCGACGAGCTACCAGACTGCTCCACCCCGCGATGGTTTGAATTGTTTCGACATCCTCTATAATAAGTGAAGTAGTTATAAAATGCAACCTTTTTCTAAATGTTTTTTGAGAATTGGAATCGGGAACATGATAAGAAGTGTAACTTACTAGAGAAAAGGAGCGCGACTGTCATGTCGAAATGGGGTAATCGCTTTAAAAAATGGTTCTTTTCCGAACTGGATGCATCCGTCTATTTTCACACCGTACCGTTTCTACCGAACGAAACCGTCCATGGAACGTTACGCGTGTCGAACACCACTTCACATGTCGTGCGACTGCAGGAGTTGACGCTTAACTTTTTGACGACCTTTAAAGACATCACGCTCGAGGGCAACGAGTTCAACCGCGAGGCCGACCTTCAAGAAGTCCCGATCCCTCTATCGGCCGTGCTCGAACCTGGTGCCGAAGAGCATATCCCGTTCACGTTTGATTTGACGATGTATGCCCCGTCGACAGCGGGCGCCCCATATAGTGTGGAAGCAACCGTCTGGGACACGGACGGCAAACGGGTTTGGTTCGATGTCGTCGAAAATGTTGAAGTTGAACCGCTCCCCGCTTTGAAACGCTTGTTAGAGGCGACCGAACACGCCGGTCTCGAGCTCATGTTCGTCCGCAACGTCATCGATCCACTTGGAGAAGAACGCCCGTACCCGTTCGTCGAGAAGTATGGATTTAAACCGGTCGGTGATTGGGCCGACGAATTTGAAGTCGTCAAATCGTTCTGGCGAATCGACGAGGACGGGGTCGACGTCTATTACTGGCTCGACAACATCGAGAAGCAACGCACACTCGAGTCGATCGCGAACGACGTCACGTTGCGCCATCGCTCGCTCACATGGGATCAACTCGAACGCAAACAAGACCGGCTCGGACTCGGGATCCAAGAAACGTTACGCAGTCACCGCTCATCATGAGCGGGGCTACGTATCTCATTTGTCTGTTTTCGTGGTTATAAATTGATGCAACATCGAGGCAATTACACCGGGAACAATGCCCAAAACAACAGATGCGATGAGAATGGCGATAAATTCTTGAAACGTAATCGGAAATAACAATTGAGTGGCCATGAACACAAACACCAGAATCGAACTACCTATCACCCATATGATTGGTTTTTTCACAACGTCACATCCTTTATCCATTCGTCTCCACTCGTGTTCACGACCACCTGGAACTTCTCACGATGCGGATGCATGAACAGTTCGTATTGGAGACGACGCTCATCGTGCGAAGCCTTCAGATACGCGAGGTCCATTCCCCGCTCTTGGATGTCCCGGACAGAACGACGGTCAAACTCGGTGTCGCTATCCGTATACAAATAGACCGAAACATCCCACCAGTCGGTTGCGAGGAAGGCGACGCTCATCCCTTCGACGATGGTAATCCGTTTTTTCGGGTCGATCCACATCCGTTCAAGATACGGGACGTCGATCGTATAAAAACCGATGCCTTGTCGTACCATCCGGACATCACGCTCAAGAGAAGGCAAATGATGCGCCGCCGGATGACAAGCCGTCATCTTGTAGTGATGCGCTTGACCGTCGACCGTATAGTCGAGCATAGCGCTCTTCCGTAACGTCGAATCCGTGATATAAGGGTCGGTATTGATATAGTTCACGTCCCCGAGACGCGCACGTAAAGCATCAGCGAACGTCGTCTTGCCGGCACCGCCGTGTCCTGAGATTCCGATGACCGTATGTTCCTTTTGTCCGACTTCGTCGACGATATAATCGATCAAACCATTCATCTAAATCCTCCTTTTGGTACACTTCATATAGAAAGGAAGTGTACCAATCCAATGTCTACCTGTCCATTTTGTCATCCACAGCTTGTCCCATCACAACGAATCGTCTTGTTCACGTCGGCTCTGGCGTCTTCGTCCAGAAACAATCAGAATGACCAAACAGCTCATCATGTGAGGATGAGCTGTTTTCGTTTTGTTTCAATCTCTTCGAGTTGTCGTTCCAAGCGTTCAACTTCTCTCGTCATTTTTTCAATAAGTTTGGCGATTTCACGATCGAGCCCTTTTACCTTGTCGAGTGAATCATTGATTCGTCCATGCATCGTCCATTCAGAAAAAATATCGTCGAGGAAATAGTCAGCGAACTGAATGAGTGACCCGCGTTCGACCTGTAAGCCGCTGACAACGCCTTTCACGTCAGCCAATTCCCGCGAGAAACGTTCAAGCGCAGCTTGAAGTTCATGCATCTTCCGCTCCGAAGCACTGATAGCGTCATGTTTCATCGCTGTGGCAATCAAGCCACCTCCAAAGAACGTATCATATGTCGACCAACCCTTCGCACTGTCGAGATGTTTGAGTGTTTTGGAGATGGCAGTACGCGCTGTATTTCCAGCACTAATGGCTTCTTTATACTCAATGAGCACCTCATTTGTTTCCACCTGTTGATTGGTGAGTCGATATAAGGCTTCCCTTACCTCAGAATCCTGTTTCAGGTGAGCTTCTTTCTCTTTTACGAACGCTTCCCATTCTGCGTCAATCCCGTCATACGTCTCAAAGGTTTCATATAAATCACGACGTTCCAGCCCTAACTCATCGACCATCGCCTCATGTTCTCGGAGTTTTAATTCCGCTCTAGCTGCCTCTTCAAGTTCAATCGTTTTTTGCTCGTTGAATGTTCCCCGCAGCTTGCGCCACGTATTGACGAGCGAGAATGACTCTAGATCATAGACATCGCGTTGTTCTTTCGTGAATGAATTGAGCAAATCTTTTCGCACGGTCTCATGCTCAGCCATCTGTTTATCAAGCGTCTTCAATTTACGGGCTAATCGGTCTCGTTCAGAGAGGCGCTGTTGCAAGTCGAGTTGTGTTTGATAAATATCACTCATAGGTCTTAGTTCCCCCAATCGCTTTTTGATGTTGCTCTAACAGGTCTTGAATGTTTACCCCGTCAATCGTTAGGCCATCGATCGATGAGTCTGCGATTTGGACACCATCGAGCCGACAGTTGTTCATCATTGTGTTCGTCAGGTTCGTATGGAAGAACGTCGTCGGCCGTCCCGACTCGTACATGGTGACGAACCGATATTGGGAGCCGGATAAATTTAAGTCGTCAAATTCGGCTTCCCTGAAGTTGATATTGCGGAACTGACTTCTCGTAAAATTACAATTGCTGGCCCGTAGTTCTGAGACGTTACTGTTCGTGATGACGATTTGACTCGCATCCATTCTATACGCTTGGGCACCTTTGATGGATCGCTCTTCATATCGCAATGTGATTGCTTCATCTACGGGTTGCTTTACTCGTTTGATGAAACAAATTTCCTCGTCCGATTCGAAGACGGACTGGTAACCAGCTGCTCGATAAAATGCGACATTGTTGGGTTGGACTGCTGACGTCTCCAACTCCCAAATTCGTACAGTCGGATGAAGTTCTTCGATCAACTGTAGCGCACGTTTCCCTATCCCTTGCCCTTGTCGCTCGGGATGGATAAAAATGCGGTCAATTCGACCATACTCCTGTCCGGTCAATGTCACGACGGTTCCCCCAATCAGTTGTCCGTCGAGTTCAATAACATAACAGGTCAGTTGCTCAATCAAATAACGATTCATCGATTCGTCATCATAGCCGGGCGGTTCAATATTGAGGTCACGATATGGTAGTCGGAGACGATCTGCCTCTTGTTTAAAACTCGCTCGTGAAACCTCAGTGAACGCCTCGTAGTCAGAGACTGTCGCTTCACGGATTTGCATACTGGACTCCCCCTCTTCTGTCTCTTCATACGAGAGGAGTAGATGAAAAGTTTCATTTCGGAAGACACGACAAAAAAGGACGACCAAGCAGATGCTTGATCGTCCTTCGCGTTGGCCTAGCAACGTCCTATCCTCACAGGGGGAGACCCCCAACTACTTTCGGCGCTGAAGTACTTAACTTCCGTGTTCGGCATGGGAACGGGTGTGACCACTTCGCTATCGTCACTAGACAATTATTATATTAACATTATATATGTGATTCGTCAACACTTTTATGAAAAAAAGAACGACCAAGCAGATGCTTGATCGTCTTTCGCGTTGGCCTGGCAACGTCCTATCCTCACAGGGGGAGACCCCCAACTACTTTCGGCGCTGAAGCGCTTAACTTCCGTGTTCGGCATGGGAACGGGTGTGGCCGCTTCGCTATCGCCACCAGACAAGAGAGATCGTTCTCTCAAAACTGAAGACTCATCAATTCACTCAAACCGTTAGACTAGATCAAAGCCTCGACCGATTAGTATCATTCAGCTCCACACGTCGCCGTGCTTCCACCCATGACCTATCTACCTCATCGTCTCTGAGGGGTCTTTCTTGATTGCTCAAAGGGAAATCTCATCTCGGAGGGGGCTTCATGCTTAGATGCTTTCAGCACTTATCCCGTCCGCACGTAGCTACCCAGCGATGCTCCTGGCGGAACAACTGGTACACCAGCGGTGCGTCCATCCCGGTCCTCTCGTACTAAGGACAGCTCTCCTCAAATTTCCTGCGCCCACGACGGATAGGGACCGAACTGTCTCACGACGTTCTGAACCCAGCTCGCGTACCGCTTTAATGGGCGAACAGCCCAACCCTTGGGACCTACTCCAGCCCCAGGATGCGATGAGCCGACATCGAGGTGCCAAACC
>NZ_CP101463.1 GCF_024362205.1 Exiguobacterium aurantiacum
ATCAAGAAATAAATAAGTTATCCGAAAGAGAGCGTGACATTATTGCGCTCCGATTTGGCCTTGGAAATCAGGAGCCTCAAACCTTAGAACAAGTGGGTAAAATTATGGGTGTAACACGTGAACGAATTCGGCAAATTGAAGCTAAAGTATTGAGAAAACTAAGAAAAAGTCATTATTTAACATCTATACAAAGTGAAGATTGATCTAAGAAACTACTTTGTAAATGAATATACTTTTTTTATTAGATAGTTCACTGTAGAAGCTCTTGAAGCTTCTTTTTTTATAGCTATTAGTACTTATAAAACTGATATGCGAAGTAATCTACATATTAATATTGCATTTCGATCACTATTAATCTAGACTTTGATTTATTTTGTCTCAGAATATCTTAAGCTGGGTAACAAAAAAAGACTTATAAAAGTTCGAAAGTTTTTTAAATCTAAAAAAACTAAAAAATCAGTGTAAAAATTGTTAAAAATAAGAAATTTAAATCTATAGAAGGATATTTTTTGAATAAAAAGGTTATGGTGGTTTATCGTGATATAATTTCATGTATTAATAGATTAGGAGTGAAAAAAAGTGAATACCTTAAAGAAGATTACTGCAGGAATTCTTTGTTTGACACTATTAAGTGGATTAGAACCGAAATTATTACCAATCTCTGAAACCAATTCAACAGTTGAAGCGAGTGTGCAAACGAAGGTAATGTATGCAAATGCTAAAACGGATGCTTATGATCGTCGCAGCACAAAAAAATCGAAACGAGTTATTTCAATTCCTTATGGAGCACGTGTCGAGCGATTAGCAGTTTACTCTAGTTGGTCTCAAGTTCGATACAATAACAAAGTGGGCTGGGTTGCTTCTCGTGCTTTAGTTGAGATTAAAAAGGTTGAAGTGTATGATGCAAAACAAAATGTGACTGTGTATGACTCACGTTCAACAAAAGGGAAAGTAGTCACTAAAGTACCTGCGAACAAACAAGTGACACGTTTGGCAGTAAATAAAAGCTGGTCACAAATTCGTTATGGAAGTAAAACAGGTTGGGTGGCTAGTTCTAAATTGAAGCATCGTTATACAAAAGAGACCTTTGCTCCTAAAAAATACAGAGTGAAAGTATCAGCGCCCTTACAATCTAGTGCATTAACTACTAGTAAAATTCTTAATACTATTCCGGAATATTCGGTAATAGAATCAGTGGAACGCCATAATGAGTGGCTAAAAATAACATATAATAAACAGACGGGCTGGATACAAAATAAATATTTAAAAACTTATAAAGCAGAAACAACGTTAGAAATAATTAATAGAGTTTACGGAACTAACTACGATATTGAGGGTACCTCATACACATTTACAATCGCTACCAAAGGGGACAAAGAGGGATATGATCCTAAAGTAGAACTAGATGTGAATTCTATAGCGCTAAACGAGATAAACGGTTTATCATCGGACAAAATGACTAAAGAGTATACTCAGGCTGCCAAACTATTTACTACTATTCATGGTGGAAATGCTGAAAAATTATCTAGTAAAATGTTAGAAGTTTTTAATAATGGACCATATAATCAATATATTCGTTATGATAAATTTGAGATCAAATGTGACTCTAGTGATATTTTTATTATTTTGTCTGCAAATTAATGTTAGTTGAAATAAATTTAATTTTATTTATAAGGTATAAAATTAGTAGTCAGGATTGATAACTCATTAATAGACTGTAGGTAGTTGTTAGTCGTAGTGATTGATTCGTGTCCGACTAAATGCATAACTACTGAGAGAGGACTACCGTTCACCAGGAGTTTTGTGATGTAAGCCCGACGGAACCAGTGGGGCGGGGTCTTCTCTTTGTTCGCGACATGCTCGACCGCCTGATTGGTCATCAGCCGCAGGGCTTCATAAGTGATCGCCTTATCGACTTTTTTCGTGCTGAAGGCGATGAAAGGGGACGAGACCTCCTCAATCATCATCAATGTCTGCAGTCGGTTCACAAGATGGGTCGCCTTCTCGGTTAGCGGGATGCGGCGCCACTTGTCACGTTTCCCCTTTACTTCGAGGTAGGATGTGTTCTGATTCCGCTTGACGTCGGTGAACTTAATTGAGAGCAGTTCTACCGCCCGCATACCCGTCGTTAATAACAAATAGCCGATTGTCTCATTCCGGAGCTCCATGAGCTCCTTTTTTTGTGCTCGTTTGACGGTATGGCGGAACGACTCGGCGATCCGCTCGATCTCATCGAAGTCGACCTCACGCCGGAGCGGCTCAGCGCGCTGCTGGTTCTTCACATGGAAGGCCAGGTTATGTAGATGATACTGGTTGACGTGGAGGTAGGTTAGGAGACGCTTCAACATGTTGTTCTTTCGCTGCACTGTGCGTGGGGCATACTGTTCGTTCACCTCGAATAGGTAACGATGGATATCGAGCACAGTCAGGTATTTTAATCCGTCTGTTTTCGTCATTACAAAACTGAGAATAAACTCGAGATCCAGTTTATACGCGCGTCGCGTGTGCGGACTCTTGTCCACATAGATCGGAAACAGTTCCGTCGCCCAAAACAATTCGATGACCTCGACATCATTCAAAGCCTCGAGATCGATATGGTCCTTCTTTAATGCTTCGGCCAATTTGGGATTTGCCCCGGTCAGTTCTCGCAACGCTACTTCGAATGCCTGCTGCTTTTTCTCAAGTTCCATGCTTCTCCCTCTTTTCGTTTTATATTTTAACTCAAAATCCTTATCTTATAAGATATACAGTAGAAAACAAGTAATACGTTTGTATTTACATTTAAAATACATATGTAATTAAATTAATTAATTACATATAAATGTATTACTTTAAATGACTAGAATAAAATTAATTTCTATTAACTTGTGATAATCTTATATTATCACAAGTTAACAATGCGAAATTGTTTAAAAAAATCTATTAAGGGGTAGCGTCAGGAAAATGCGGATTTACAACGTTAAGGATATCCAAATATAAAAAGCCCAAATTCTTAGCAAAATAGAATTTGAGCTTTTTAGCACATTCATTATATATTTTTCATAAGCTCGTCTATAGCATTTGGATATAATGGTTTACTTAATTCAAGAATAGCCTTTGCATAGTCTTGGATTTCCTTTTGAGCATCATGTTCTAATCTTTGATTTAAAAAATGACAAACTGACTGTAAGGATGCCGTCCAGTACCAACGTACATACATTCCATAAGCAGGAAGGAATAGTCTCGCTTGTTCTGGACATATTCCATCTTCTAGAGCTGATTCATATTTGGCTATTCCTTCGTCAACATATGCCATAAGATCCCTGGTGTATTTATCACCAATTTCCAACGTAACTATTTCACCACTACCTTGCTTAGAATTTTTGGGTTTACTTCTCCATTCTTTACTTGAGGGAATATAAAATGTAGGCTCTTCTGTAATATATCTTCGACTTGATTCATTCCAGGCATCAAAACTATCTCCTGTACCCTCTTGATGAGAGGAACCAATGACATACTTCCACCATTGTCTGGCCACCATTAGTGGTGCATACACTTCATATTGTGCGATTACATGTCTAAATGGAGAAGTATGGCCTTCTCTAGCAAGAAATTTAATTAACTTAACATCTTTTGAAGTGCTCCCTGTCAAGTAGACAGGACAAATAATGAAAACCAGCCTAGGCGGTTTGAGACCTGTATTCGACAGGGCTCAAGCCGTTTAGTCGTTTCTGGAAACGATCGTGGTTGTAGAACGATATGTAGTTCTCGATGGCCCTCGTGAGTTCGCTATAGGCCTGGAACTCACGCAAGTAGTACATCTCCACTTTCAAGGTGCCCCAAAAACTCTCGATCGGGGCGTTGTCGATGCAACGCCCGACCCGGGACATGCTGCGGGTCATTCCCGCGTCTTCTACCATCTGTTTGAACCCTCTTGAGGTATATTGGAACCCTCGGTCGCTATGGATCATCGGACGTGCTCCTGTACGGAGCCCCGCGATGGCTGGCATCATCGTCTGGAAGACGAGCCCGTTGTTATTGGACCTTCCGATGCGGTAGGCGACGATCGAGCCGTCATACAGGTCGATGATCGCGCTCAGATACGCCTTCTTCCCGGTCCCATACTTGAACTCGGTGACGTCGGTGCACCATTTCTCGTCCGGGCGGGACGCACTGAATTCTCGGTTCATCAGGTTCTCGGCCACATGTTGCGGCGTTGACTTCTTATGTCTCTTCCGCTTCCGGCGGATGACCGATTGGATCCCATGGCTATGCATCAAGCGATAGATTCGCTTCTCATTGAATCGGGACAGGCTCTGTTGCCGGCGCAGCCGATTGATTGTCATCGTGATCCGACGGTACCCGTATGTGCCGTTCGCCTGGTCATAGAGTAGACGAATGTCCTCCAGAAGCTTCTCGTTCTCTTCTTGACGCACCGGTATGGTACGGTTCAACCATTTGTAATAGGCCGCCCGTGAGATGCCGGCGACTCGACAGAGGAGGACGATCGAGATGGCCTCCTCTTCGTATAATTCTTTGATGGCGATATATCGTTGCTGTAGCCGTACCTGGCTGATCACGACCTCCTCTCGATCTCCTCTAACTTTTTTAGGAACAGGTTGTCCGCACGAAGAAGTTCGTTCTCAAGCTCCATTTGCCGGATCTGGCGTTTCAGCTTCTCCTCTTCACTTAGTTCGTCCTCTGGCTTCGTACGCCCTGGCGGTCCAGGAGCGCTTCTGCCCCGTCCGTGTCATACTTCTTGACCCAGCTATAGATTTGCCCATAAGACACCTGATATTGTTCCGCGGTCTGCTGGTAGTTGCGTCCATTCTCCAAACAGTATTTCACGATCTCGAAGCGCTCTTCGAATGTAGTTTTTCTTCCTTTTGTCATAGCTCGATTCATCCCTTTTCTCGAATCTGTTAACTCGCTATGACTAGTATACTTCTTAATCCATTTTCGAAGAACAGATCCATCACTGATTTGATGGTTGGAGAGGACTTCCACCGTGGTGGCCCCATCGAGATAGTCACGGACGGCGGCAATCTTTTGTTCCTTGGTGTAATGTCTCCAGGTCCTCGATTCCTTCAACGCGTCGATCCCGCCGGTATCGAATTTCACTTTCCACACCCGGAGGGTATTCTCAGAGACGTTATGCGCTTCCATGATTTCCTTCCACGTATAGGTTTCTTCTTCCATCATGCGCAGCGCACTCAGTTTTTGTTCGATCGAATGCCGACTTCTCGCCATAAAAAAACACTCCCCAATCAGATAAACAGATTTGTTATTTCATCTGTCTACCTATTGGGGAGCATATCATTTATCGTTCAGTTCTTTCGATTCTTTTGCATAAGAAACTCTTGCAGAGTTTACTACAGTTAAATCTGAACCCATATGATTTACAAGGCGAACATAGCCCTTATCTAATACGTTTATAATATTCATTTGATTTGCTCTCCTTTATTTTTTCTTTCGTATGTAAAATATGTATAGGGTATAAACCCTTCTACTTTTTGTTGATAGGTGATTTCAAACTCATCTTTATTAAACATTGGAAAAAAGATATTACCTTCATATTCCTTTTCGATAATAGTTAAATATATTCTATCGGCAAATGGTAACGATTCCTTATATATTTCTCCACCACCTGCAATAAAAATTTCATCTTCTTGTTGTAGTAAATTAAAAGCCCTCTCTAACGATTCTACAGTCAGGCAATTATTATAATTAATATCTTTAGATTTTGAGATAATAATTGTCTTTCTGTTCGGCAGTGGCTGACCAATAGATTCAAATGTCTTTCTACCCATAATTACTGATTTACCCATAGTTAAATCCTTAAATCGAACCTGTTCACCAGGAATCTTCCATGGTATATCCTTATCTTTGCCGATTACGTAATTACTTGAAATTGCAGCAATTAATGAAATGATCATTTTCTTAACTCCCTTTGAAAGAAACTAATTTATTTTATAATGCGGATAAATCAAAAAAACTTTAAAATAGCTCTTCTTCATTAATTGTCTATTTCTAATAGCTTCCTATATAGCGATGCTCTTGACACATTTGTAATTTCACAAATTTGATTTACAGTCATTTTTCCTTCTCTATATAGCTTTACTGCATAATTCATTCCTGCATGATTTTTATGATATTTCTTTAACCTACCTTTAAATTTCCCTTCTTTCTTAGCCAAATCAATCCCTTCACGCTGTCGCATACGTATAAGATCTCGTTCTAACTGATTTACCCCAGCCATAACTGTAATTAAGAATTGGCTGTATGGATTATCTTCTGATAAATCTAGCCATGTATCCTTGATTGATTTTAAACTTGCTTTTTTACTTCGTATTATATCAATCAATTCAAATAAATCCTGCGTACTTCGAGTAATCCGAGTTAAGTCTGTAACATAAATAATGTCACCTTTCTGTAAATCCTCTAACATTTTTTGAAGTTGCTCACGATCCTTTGTTGATCCGGAAACTTTTTCTTCAAAAATAATATCCATTCCGATTTCGTTCAATTGCTGAAATTGCCTTGAAGGATTTTGGCTAGCCGAACTGACACGTATATAACCAATTTTCCGCAAAATATCACCTCGTTTTTGAGACAAGTCTTATGAGACACCCATAACACTGATTCTATCAGCCTTCTACTATTGTATCAATAGAGTACACTCTATTGATATATAATTAAATTAATTAACTGAATAATTACAGAAATGAGATGATACTTTATGAAAATTGCGAGAGGTAGAGAATTGCTTACACCGGAACAGCGACAGGCTCTTATGCAAATTCCTGAAGATGAATGGGTGCTAGGAACCTACTACACTTTTTCCAAACGAGATTTAGAAATTATAAATAAACGAAGGAGAGAAGAAAACCGTTTAGGGTTCGCTGTTCAATTAGCCGTTCTTCGGTATCCCGGTTGGCCATACACTCATATCAAAAACATCCCGGATTCAGTCATACATTATATATCGAAACAAATCGGCGCCACTCCATCTTCGCTTAGTCTTTATCCTCAAAGAGAAAATACACTTTGGGATCATTTGAAAGAAATTCGTAGTGAATACGACTTTTTAACTTTTACTCTAAAAGAATATCGAATGACATTTAAGCACCTTCATCAATTGGCTTTGGAAAATGGTGATGCTATTCATCTACTACATGAATGCATAGATTTTCTAAGAAAAAACAAAATCATATTACCTGCTTTCACTACACTTGAAAGAATGGTGTGGGAGGCAAGGGCAATGGCTGAAAAGAAGCTATTTAATACGGTTAGTCAATCTCTAACAAATGAGCAAAAAGAAAAGCTTGAAGAGATCATTACTTCGCAGCATCTATCCGAATCCAATAAAACTATATTGGGTTGGTTAAAGGAACCGCCGGGTCATCCTTCACCCGAAACATTTCTTAAAGTAATAGAACGACTGGAATACATACGAGGAATGGAATTAGAAACGGTACAAATTAGTCATTTGCATCGCAATCGCCTGTTACAGCTATCTCGCTTAGGTTCAAGATATGAGCCTTATGCATTCCGTGACTTTCAAGAAAATAAACGTTATTCAATATTAACCGTTTATTTATTACACCTTAACCAAGACTTAACAGATAAAGCTTTTGAAATCCATGATAGACAAATACTTAGCCTGTTATCGAAAGGTCGTAAGGCTCAAGAAGAAATTCAAAAGCAAAATGGTAAAAAGTTGAATGAAAAAGTCATACACTTTACGAACATCGGACAAGCATTAATCAAAGCAAAAGAGGAAAAATTAGATGTTTTTAAGGTTTTAGAATCTGTTATTGAATGGAATTCTTTTGTCTCTTCCGTGGAAGAAGCTCAAGAACTTGCACGCCCAGCCGACTATGATTATCTAGACTTGTTGCAAAAACGATTTTATTCACTAAGAAAGTACACGCCGACGCTATTAAGAGTATTGGAATTTCATTCTACAAAGGCAAATGAACCACTTTTGCAAGCTGTAGAGATTATCCGAGGAATGAATGAATCTGGGAAGCGAAAAGTGCCTGATGAATCACCTGTGGACTTTATCTCAAAGCGTTGGAAAAAACACTTATATGAGGATGACGGTACAATCAATCGTCATTATTATGAAATGGCCGTCTTAACAGAACTAAGGGAACATGTTCGGGCTGGTGATGTTTCCATTGTGGGTAGCAGACAATATAGAGATTTTGAGGAATATTTGTTTTCGGAAGACACATGGAATCAAACGAAGGGAAATACGAGGTTATCAGTTAGTTTATCATTCGAAGACTATATGACAGAGAGAACCAGCAGCCTTAATGAAAGATTAAAGTGGTTAGCTTCCAATTCCAACAAGTTAGACGGGGTTTCTCTTGAAAAAGGAAAGCTGTCACTTGCACGCTTAGAAAAAGATGTTCCAGAAGAAGCAAAAAAGTTTAGTGCAAGCCTTTATCAAATGCTGCCAAGAATAAAATTAACTGATTTACTCATGGATGTTGCTCATATAACAGGATTTCATGAGCAATTCACTCATGCTTCCAATAATCGAAAACCAGATAAAGAAGAAACAACCATTATCATGGCTGCCCTTTTAGGAATGGGAATGAATATTGGATTGAGTAAGATGGCTGAGGCCACACCCGGACTTACATATAAACAACTAGCCAATGTGTCTCAATGGCGCATGTATGAAGACTCAATGAATAAAGCTCAATCCGTATTAGTAAATTTCCATCACAAATTGCAATTGTCTTCCTATTGGGGTGACGGTACAACATCCTCGTCTGATGGTATGAGAATGCAGCTAGGTGTTTCATCATTACATGCAGATGCAAATCCACATTATGGAACCGGAAAAGGGGCCACCATCTATCGATTTACGAGTGATCAATTCTCTTCTTACTACACAAAGATTATTCATACAAACTCAAGGGATGCAATTCATGTTTTGGATGGTTTGTTGCACCATGAGACGGATCTAAACATAGAAGAGCATTATACAGACACAGCTGGTTACACAGACCAAATATTCGGACTGACTCATTTATTAGGATTTAAATTTGCCCCAAGAATAAGGGATTTATCAGACTCGAAATTATTTATAATAGATAAAGCAAGTGAATATCCAAAATTAGAAGCCATTTTACGTGGACAAATAAGTACAAAGGTCATTAAAGAAAATTATCAGGATGTTTTGCGATTAGCTCATTCTATAAAGGAAGGAAAAGTTTCAGCATCCCTTATTATGGGGAAACTAGGTTCTTATTCAAGACAAAACAGCTTGGCTACAGCCTTACGTGAGATGGGCCGAATAGAAAAAACGATCTTTATTTTGAATTATATTTCGGATGAATCATTAAGAAGAAAAATACAAAAAGGATTGAATAAAGGAGAAGCCATGAATGGACTGGCAAGAGCTATTTTCTTCGGAAAACAAGGAGAGCTTAGGGAACGAACCATACAGCATCAATTGCAAAGAGCCAGTGCTTTAAACATAATTATCAATGCCATTAGTGTCTGGAATACCCTACATCTGACAAAAGCAGTTGAATACCAAAAAGGTTTAGGTAATTTTAATGTAGATTTGTTGCATCATATGTCTCCTTTAGGCTGGGAGCATATCAATTTACTAGGAGAGTACCGTTTTAATTCTGAAAAAATGGTTGCGTTAGATTCTCTAAGACCACTAAAACTTTCTTAACGTTGTTAAAACTGGGGTAATCGTCTTGAAAATAGGCTTAGCGTTGTAAATCCGCATTTTCCTGACGGTACCCCATTAATAAATGTTCAGAAAAAATCGATTTAGATATTACTGTGAAATTTAAATCTTCATGCTTTTTCCAGTTTTTCTTGATGAAAAATATTGATAAAAGTCAAGAGTTCAAATCACATGTGTTTGAAGATACAAACTTTAAAAAGTTTGTGGAAGAACTTGATTATTATTCAGGTTTGAAGATGGATGATCTTGAGTTTGCAGTAGGAAAAATGAATGAGTCATATGAAGCTCTAATTAACAGAATTGTAAGCTTGAAGTACTCCTTTGATGATCCCTTCGAAACCAATCACACGCTAGTAGATAGATTAGACAGTAATACTATAAAAATATTTAACTAAAAAGGAACACGAATCAATCAACGTTGATGACTAAAAGCATGATATACAACTCTCGAACAACTATGAAACAAAAATTGCAACTAAGGAAATAGTATCTGATATTACGGAAGTTTTAAAATGGAGAAAATAATTATCTGTTTTATTAATGGAACGAAGATATAGTGTGATTGAGGATAATATGAGGTTAGCTGGCTGACTAGGATCAATGATCTGAGTCGGCTTCTTTATATTTTGAGAAAAATAAAGTTTAAAGTGACGTAATTTTGTATGAATGTTAATATAAAAACAAATAAATTTTTTGTTTTTATATTTATAAAGTAAGGATGGGGTTTAGGTTATGGCAAAATTTACAGAGTTAGAAAAAGAAAGAATTCGAGAAGAATTGATTGAAGTAGCCTATCGATTTTTATAGATAAGGGCTTTAAAAGTACTTCTATTGAAGATATTACTTCATCAGTTGGAATTTCAAAGAGTTCTTTTTATATATTTTGCGAATCAAAAGAAATGCTATATATGGAATTACTAGCACGTGAAGGAGAACAAATTGAGAAACAGGTTTGGGCAGAGGTTATGGTAGCTAAGGATATATATACAGCTATAAAGACATATTTAAATAAAATGTCAATGGAATTGGAATCAAAAATATTAACCCAAAGGCTGATTTATGACCTGCAAGAATACAATATCGTATCAAGAAAACTAAATCCACAATACATCGGTTCTGAAAGTCTGAGAAGTATTGTTCCACTAATGGAATTTATTAAGACACGACAAGACTCTAAAGAGATTATTGATGAAGATCCAAACGTTATAGCTGGAGTTTTAAGGGCTGCTTTACTAATAGGTTCTCAAAAAAGAGATTTACAGCAATATAACTATGTAAGGGTTAGAGATTTATTATTTGAAGCTGCTGCTAATCAAATTATTCGAACTTAATTAAATATAGGTAAAGATATTATCGACAGAAAGCAGAAAAGTGGTGATAAGTTATGACAGAAAAAATAATTCGTTTTAATGATGTTCATATCTGTACTGAAAGTTTTGGAGAAATTAATAATCCAACGATCTTGTTAATTATGGGAGCTACTGCATCAATGATTTATTGGGAAGAAGAGTTTTGTAAGAGGCTAAGTAACCAAGGATTTCACATTATACGATATGACAATAGAGATGTAGGCAAGTCAATTACTTACGAATATGGCCATCCAGAGTATACCTTTGAGGATTTGGCTGATGATGCAATCCAAGTTCTAGATGCCTATAAGGTTGATAAGGCCCACATAGTTGGCATGTCTATGGGTGGCATAATTACGCAGATAATAGCACTTAAACATCCAAGCAGGGTTCTTAATATATCATTAATTATGACATCAAATTTCGATTCTAGTCTTCCCAAAAAAGATAATAAAGTAACTAAGGCCTTAAGTGAGCTAAAAATCAGAAACTGGCAAGACAAAGATGAAGTAGTAGAGTGTTTTATCAAAAAAAGCAAAGTTCTTATAGGATCAAAACATATATTTAATGAAGAGAAGATTAGGAGACTGAATGAAGAAGAATTTGATAGAGCTAGTAATTTGCAGAGTATGGAGAATCATGGATTTATTAAAGGCTTGGGTTCGTATTTGTCTAGAACCAATGAAATCAATGCTCCTACATTGGTGATTCATGGAACAGAAGACGCTATTATTCCCTACGAGCATGGAATTTATCTTTCCGAAGTGATACCAAATGCAGTATTGGTTACCTTAGAGGGTACAGGGCATGAGCTTCACCATAATGATTGGGATGAAATTATTAATGCTATATCAAAGCATGCAACAAATTTATGAATAAAAAGTTTTAGTCAGGAGTGATTTGAATGAGTAAAAATATGAAACAAGTTATAGAAATAGCTAAAAAACATAATCTTATTCTAAAGGAAGAAACAATGCAGTTTAATGAATCCGGACTTGATTTTCAAGTTGTATATGCTCTAGATGAAAGTGGAGTAGATTGGGTTCTTAGATTGCCTAGGCGTGAAGATGTTATGCCTAGAACAAAGGTAGAAAAACAAGCATTAGATTTGGTTAATCAGTATGTTAAATATTTCCAGGCGCCAAACTGGATTATATACACAGATGAGCTAATAGCATACAAGAAGTTAGATGGTGTGCCAGCAGGAACCATTGATCATAATATCGGAAATTATGTTTGGGAGATAGATATTAACAACGTTCCACCATCATTTCACATGTCTCTTGGAAGAGTGTTAGCAGAGCTTCATAGCATACCTAGTGATAAAGCTGCAGAATTTGGACTAATAGTGCAAACCCCTGAAGAAGCGAGAAAATCAATGAAGCAACGTATGAATGATATAAAAACAAAATTCGGTGTAGGTGAGAAATTATGGAATAGATGGCAGTCGTGGGTTAATGATGATGAAATGTGGCCAAAGAAAACTGGACTGATTCATGGAGATGTTCATGCCGGACATACCATGATTGATGAAGAGGCTAATGTGACTGGATTGATCGACTGGACTGAAGCTAAGGTAACAGATATTTCAAATGACTTTGTTTTCAACTACAAGGCTTTTGGAGAAGAAGGATTAGAAGATCTGATAATTGCTTATAAAGAAGCTGGGGGTTATTACTGGCCTAAAATGAAAGAGCATATTATTGAACTGGTCGCTGCATATCCGGTTTCAATTGCTGAGTTTGCAATAGTATCTGGTGTTGAAGAATATGTTCAAATGGCGAAAAAGGCATTGGAAATAGACGATGTTTAAGCTGTATACTATTTGGCAAAGGAATCCCCGGGCTGAAAAATTATAAATTCAACCCCTAGATAAAGGGCTTTAAGGATCTGTTTGTTATGATTCTTAAAGCCCTTTTTTAAATGAAATTAACAATTTTTAAATTATACATCCATTACATAACTCACGAGTATATATTCAAATTAATTGAATTTGTTACTGTCAAAAAAATCGTTTAATGAAATATTTAAACCACTACAGAATTTTTGTATCGTACTTACTTTTGGATGCTTTGTCCGTCCGTTCATCAATTCGGAAATCGTCGCTTGGTTCAACCCACCCCTTTGAATGACTTGATGGATCGTCATGTTGCGCTCTGCTGCGAGCTCTTTCATTCGCTCGATGATTGCCTCGTTCAATTCCACTTGCTCACCCCACGATCAAAGTACTCTCTTCATCTTTATTCTTTACGAACTCTTCTATTCCTCTACCCTATCATAATCTCTTGAAATCAAAATAATTGTCATTATTTTCTATACTCAAAGCGTTATTTTTTTACAATTGTGCTACAAAACTAAAAATATTGAGTTACTGTTGCCTATAAACCTTTACACAGAGCGGATTCGACAGTAATCGTCAACTGTAAGATTTCTGACATATCAGAAAACTGATGATTTTTATTCCTAACCCTGTTATATTGAAACCAACAAAAGGAAACATCTGTTTGGTCGCCGCTCTGGTTTACAGAAAGGGGAAAGCTCATGTATCGATTCGGGGAGTGGTTGAAGGAGAACCGCCGGCTCTCGGGCTGGTCACAGGTCGAACTATCAGAGAAGACGTTTGGAGAGATCTCACAGCCCGCCATCAGTCAGTATGAACAGAACCGCTCGGTGCCGTCGATCGCCGACATCGATCACCTGGCCCGCGCATTCGGGCACACACTCGCAACAGTCCCTTGGGACGCCATCGACTTCGGATACGGGTCGAAGCGGTCCGTCACCAAGCTCGAACGACGTCGGTTCGACCTGAAGGAACTGCCACAGGCCGACTCGGTCCGCACGTTCGACGGGAAGACCTATGAGCTACATGGCTTCATCGGCATCGAGAAAGGGAGCGGTGAGGCGGTCCAGTTGACGCAACTCTACTATCGGATCCGTACGGTCGTCTGTGACGCCCACGTGCTCGCTAAGCGCAAGAACCCGGATGACGAGCTCATCCATGTCAAGAAGCGAAAAAGAGTCCGACAGTAATCGACATCGACGTAGCAGCACATCCTTAAGGATGGTCTAATCCAATCACATACCGGCGTGTCCCTCACCAGTGACCGGGTGGGCGGGATCTACGCACAGATGGTTCGGCGAGAGTCGCCTAAAACTCGCCACAAGGTCACCGCATCGTTCCGGGTCATCGAAAAACCCTGTACAGCTCCTTAGATTCATGAGGAGCGGAGTTCGTGGGAGAACGGCTAGAAACCCACCGCACCGAATCCGACTGTCCTTAATGATGTGCTGCTGCACATCACGAGATCAAGGGAAGGAAGTGTGTACTGTGGCATCAAAAGAACAGAAACAGAACCGTAGCTTCGCCGAGAAACTCTTACGCATCCGTGGGAAGGACTACGAGGAATGGCTCGACGAACAACATCAACAGGTCATCCAGGACAACCAGGAACTCATTTTGGAGGCGCTCGAGGCGAAGCTCAGCTTCAAGTCGCCGACGCACCAGGACTAAGGAGGGAACGACATGGGACTCAATGAGACAGGGCTCAGCTTGCTTCAGTTCTTTCAGGGACTCGCGGTTATCGCCGCGGCCATCGCCTTCGCGATCGGAGGCTTCTACTTCATCTTCGGCGGGGATCGTGGCCGCTCGAAAGCCGTCGGCTGGCTTGTCGGGGGCGCCGTCGGTCTGATCATCGTCATGGGTGCGTTCACGCTCGCCGAAATGGTCGACCAGAATATCAAATTCTAATGCACATTTACGCAGCGTTCCAATCGGAAGGCTTTTTTTGTTGCTTGAAACGAGAGGAGGAACGAGATGCTGTTTGTACGATTCACCGACGTGCCGGACACGCGGATCCAGAACTATGAGCGGCTCACCTTCGCCGATGCCGTCGTCGCGACACATGATCTGCACCAGATCCTTAGCAAGGAAGGAACGAACTGTTCCGGTGACTTCCGGCTCTTCGATCAGAAAGACGAGCTGCTCTATCGAGGGACGTTCACGTTCGGGACCGGAGGCACCTATCCGAACCTGTATCATCAAGTGAAGGACCGGGTGCAACGGATCCGGACGAAGAAAGAGGATAACGCGAAGAAGATGTGGCTCCTCGACGAGATCGAGTCCGAGACACCGGACGACTATAAGCGCCCGTCCGCTAAATCGAATCCGATTGTATCGTCGACCTATCAATCACGCCTGACCCGACTACAGCGCCGCCTTATCTACGGAGCGGCCACAGTCGGGATTCTCTTCACATCGTTGTTCACTGCCACCCAATGGTTCATTGATAAAGAGGCACACGCTGAGCAGGCAAACGGGGGCGAACAGGTGTGGCTAGATGCTTACGACCAAGCGCTCCAAGGTGAGGAAGCCTCATTAATCAATTTACTGGAACGAAAAGAGCGGTCCGAGGAAGAAGATGCCCTATTGATTGATCTCTATCTGGCGGAAGGCGCAGACCAGAAGGCGCTCGAGCTCACGGATGATCCCATCCTGATCGAGACGAAGCTGGCCGGGCTCGATCTGGCCGATAAGGAGAAATTGGAACGGCTCCAGGACTTCCAAGCGTCACATCCGACCGATGAGGGCGCGTTCGATATCGCCGCACTGGAACGTGATTATGAGACCGTGGCCAAAACGGAAAATGTGGAATGGACCGCGTCCCGCGTCTCTGCGAAAGTGACCGCTTATCTCTTTCTCAAGGACATCGAGTCCGCGAATAAGTGGGCGTCCAAAACGAACGATTCTGCCGTTCAGGAAAAAGTCGACACCTATCAAGACATCACGGCTACTATCGACGAACTGAACGAAAAACTGAAGAAGACCTCTAGCAAGGAGACTTCGGCCCGTGAGAAGATTCAAGTCGCTATCGTTGCTGAAGAAGTTAACCTAGAAACGATTCTTTATTCAGATTAAGGTAGGTGAAATAATTGAAAACTCGGTCTCTGTCACCACGATTCCCGATACGTCTAATCTTCCCCGCCCTGTTCTGCCTGTTGGTGTTACCGGCCGGGCTTTTTTATCTGCTGAACGGGGTCTACAACACCATTCGACAAATCATGACCCCAATCGTACAAGACGGGCTGTTGGCCGGGCCGACGATTCCGACGCTCTCACCCTCTTTGTTCTTGGAGGTGAGTCTTCCCTCTTCGACCGTCTTGATCGGACTGATCGCGTTCAGTCTGTTCATCGGATTGGTCGTGTTCGGCAAGGTATGGCTGAACTTCCGGGATCTGCGACAGAATCAGAAAGGGAGCGCCCGCTTCACCTCGTTCGATGAACTGAAGCAACAGTACCGCCGCGTCCCGGACCGGAAGAAACGGTATGACGGATTGGGCGGTGTCCCCGTCGGACGGGTCAAGAACGAGCTGTTCATCGATGATTCGCCCGTCAACAACCTGGTCATCGGGACGACCCGTTCCGGGAAGGGCGAGACGTTCGTCTTCTCGACGATCGATCTGTACAGCCGGGCAAGTGACCAGGCGAGTCTGATCATCAACGACCCAAAAGGCGAGCTCTTCGCCGCCTCGAAGGGGACGCTCGAGCAACGCGGCTATCAGGTCGAGGTGTTGAACCTGATGAACCCGCTCCAATCGATGTCGTACAACCTGCTGCAGCTGACAATCGACGCATTTTTAGAAGAAAACTACTCGCTCGCCCAACAGTATGCACGCTCGGTCGCGTTCATGTTGTACCATGACCCGAAGGCACGTGACCCGTTCTGGGCCAACTCGTCGATCGACCTGTGTACGGCGCTCATCCTCGGGCTCTGTGAGGAGGCGAAGGACACGCCGGAGAAGATCAACATGTACAACGTCGCCCTCATGCTCTCGGACTTAGGGTCACGGACGGTGGTCACACGACAAGGGCAGGAGATTTCGGCACTCGACGAGTTCTTTCAGCGGTTCCCGGAGAACCATCCGGCCCGGCTCCAGTTCGCGACGCTCCACTTCTCGGGTGGCCAGACACGGGCAAGTATTTTGGCCAATACGAACGCGAAGCTCGGGATCTTCACATTGAATGGGACCGGGAAGCTGACGTCGATGAACTCGCTCGACATGCGACATATCGGATTCAACCGCTGGATCAGCGGGCGGAGCGAGCCATTGACACGTCTCACGTTCATGTTCCCTGATGGGACGACCCATGCGCTCACGACCGATGACGATGGCAGCTTCATCGTGTACCACGCGTCGTCACTTAGAACCGGAGACGCCGTTCAAATCTCGACTGACTCAAGCACTGCGACGATTCAACTGGAAGCGCATGACGAGGAGAGTGGACGGTTCCACTACGCAATCGACGGGACGATACAGATCCGTGAGGTGATGCACCAGCTCCGTCCTGTGGCGGTGTTCCTCATCGTCCCGGACTATGACCCGACATTCAACGTCATCGCGTCGCTCTACATCAAACAGGTATACACGGCGCTCGCACGGGTCGCCTCGCAGACGAAACAAGGCAAATGCGAGCGGCAGGTCGTCTTCTTACTCGATGAGTTCGGTAACATGCCGCCGATCGAGGGCATGGCCAACATCATCACGGTCTGTCTCGGCCGGAACATGCGCTTCAATCTCGTCATCCAGGCCTATTCCCAGCTCGAGAACTTGTATGGTGAGGACTGGAAGACGATTGACGGCAACTGTGGGAACACACACTATCTGTTGACTGCGGACGAGTCGACCGCCGAACTGATCTCGAAGAAGCTCGGTGAGGCGACCATCGTCACGAAATCGCGTTCCGGACAGACGTTCTCGCTCAAGAAATCGAAGACGGAGAACGTGGACGGCCGTCGGCTCATGACAGCGACCGAGGTCATGGGACTCAAAGAGGGCGAGATGCTGATTATCCGTGTCATCAAGCGTCAGGACACGAAGAAGCGACGCATCCAGTCGCATCCGATCTTCCTGAGCGGCAAGACGGCGATGAAGTACCGCTACGAATACCTGGCGGACGACTTCGACACGGACCGCTCCTTGCATGACATCGACATCCCTTGTCGTCACGCCGGTCTCGACTTCGAACAGATCCGTATCCGTTTCGCCCAGAAAGAAGACGAGACGGAAGCGAACACGCCATCGAATCAGGAAGAAAAGCCACTGACGGTACGGGACGTGCTGCAGGACAGCATCCTCCGCTCGATGTTCGAAGGACATGACATCGGTGGCATGCCCCTCCCTGAGTTCGAAACGAACCTGAACCTAGGAGTTTACGACGTCACCGACAGCCAGAAGAGCTTTTTGAGCACGATGATCGCGAAACGACTCGAGAAACTGAAGCAAGGCACACCGTAGAGAGGAGGCCGAATTCATGGCTGAGAGTGCGAGAGAGAAGCGAATCCAGAACGAATTGCGCGTCGTCGCGAGGATCATCGAGACGCAACGCGTCCGCCTCGAACGGGGCGACGTGCTCAATATCCAGACGACCGATGGCTTTCTGACCGTCTATCAGGACGACACCTCAGACACCCCAAAAACTGTTACACTAATAGATAAGTTCGACTTCCGCGTCAATTTAAAAATCGCGGATCTATTGAAGGGGAAAATCGTCTGACGGAGGGGTAAACGTTATGAGGAAAATCTTGATTGGTGTCCTACTCGGAAGTTCGTTACTTTTAGCATCGTGTGGTGCCGAAAGTTCGAATTATCTTTCTACGACTTCTGTCGAAGAAATTGCAGATATTAAAACTGAGCAAGAAAGTGCATACGTTCTTGTAGACAGCGACAGTCAAGGTAATGAAGGGGCTTACGTTGATACTGTGCGAGAAGTCGCCACGGAAAAAAAGAAAGACGTTCTCTTATTCAATCCGTTTCAGCCTAATGGGGAAGATCTTGAAGAACGTTCTACCCAAGAACATCCTGAACTTAAAGGTGGCAGATTGTATGAGATGATTGATGGTGAAATCAGTCGTGAATTAAATGTATCTGCTCTTACAGAAGATGAATTAAAGGATCAAGTTACTAACTTCATTAAATAGCCTCTGAATGGAGGGATTCTATGGGTGATAACGAAGTCGTAAATAAGCTACAAGAGTTCACTGATATCCTTAGTCTCAGTACACTGGTACTGGATGCCCTCCGCTCAATGGGTTGGATTTTAATACGTGGCTTAGCAGTATTGATTGATGGACTTGAAAAAGTGACTGACAGCATATTACTAACTAAAACATTTTTTAATAACTCTCAAGTGGTTGAATTCGTTTCTACGATTCAACCTTTTTTGTACGTTCTTTTAGCTGCTAGCTTCCTATTCACGGGTTACCTCATCATTTTTCAAAAGAAATTTGATCGGGAAGGATTTTTAATCAATCTGTTTATCACGTTGCTCATTCTCGGACTATTATCTCCAACGATGACGCAAGTAAGTGAATTCAGTGATACCGCGATTGATTTCACAACTCAAAACTCTGGCGAAAACTCTTCCGGTGAATCGATATCAAATCAGATTTTACGAGAAAACATTCATGATTTGATTGAATATGACCGAAACGATTTTTCCGGTTTGGAAGGTGAGGCTTTGAACTCTCTGCCTCAAAGTCATTTACGAAATATCGATATCAACGAGGTATTCGATAGTAATGAATTTCGCTTGGGAAGTACTGGCGAACAAATCTCTCAGTCCAAACTAACCTGGAATGGTGAAACGATGGGAACCTCGAAACTCGACCAAAGTGGCGTCGAATGGAACAACCAGTATTACTACCGCTATCAGCCGAACTGGTTGACCATCTTCGTGACACTCGGAATCATGGGCTTCACGCTGTTCTCGATCGCCTACAAACTGGCTCGTCTCTCGTTCGAGCTTGCCTTCAACTATGTCTTGGCAATCCTCGTCGCACCGGCCGATCTGCACAGTGGTCAAAAGACGAAAAAGGTCATCCAAAGCATTTTGAACACGTTCCTCGTGATCATTCTGATCTTCGTCTCCATCAAGCTGTACACGATCGGGACCGCCTATCTCGCGGAGACGTTGGACGGGTTCGCCTATCTGATCGCCCTCATCGCCTTCTCGGTCGCATTGATCGACGGGCCGAACATGGTCGAGCGGCTATTCGGAATCGATGCCGGGCTCAAACGGGGCTGGGGTGTCGCGCTCGGCGCCTATGCCGCCGGTAAAGGCGCGACCTCGGCCGGTGCCCACGCGGTCTCGAAGGTCGCGCGGGCCACACAAGGCGCACCGAAGATGCCCTCGCTCCATGAGGCCGCGACGACGCGGATGAATTCAAACGCCATACCGCAGAACGGTTCACCGCTTAGTGCAACAGACCAATCTTCACAGCGGATGGACACCGAGAGACAAAACGATCCAGATGGTGTTGCTCAGACGAATCAAACCGCAAGTCGTACTCAACATGACCAAGATAAACCGACAAATCCGAAGGACGTTGCGCAACCAATCAGTGGTCAAGAATCAGAACCGGAAGCGCACAGTTCTCCACATGTCAAAGAAACGTTGGGTCGCACGTCTCCCGAATCGATTCATGCGACGAACTCTGAATCAAATGCCGAACGTGGCCCCGACCATCCAACCACGTCATCGGAGACACCAAGACCGGAATCGATTCACGATCATTCAAGCTCTGTTCATTCTCCAATCCCGGCTTCGTCGACTCTCGAATCGGTCACCGGGTCCACCGATACCACATCCGGACCAGGCCATCGTCACGATAAATCAGTAGACAGAAATGACGTGACGACACCGACATCTCATGAGGTACCACCTTCAGGCGACTCATCCTCGTCTTCGTCCTCTACGACGGATTCGAATGATGCGTCAACAGAGAAACGCCAAGGCCGCGCCCGACGGACCATCCATCAGGACACCGTGCTCGACGTCGAGACCGAGGCTATCGAACAGGTGCGTGAGAATCAGACGCATCGTCATAGCCAGCACCAGGAAGAGTCACGACGAATTTATCCGACTTCGCCACCGCAACCTGACAACATGAAGAAAAAGGAGTGATGACCCATGCGTAAATACCGGATCCCGAACGAGGTCACGACCGAGCTCAAGATCAACAAGATGCTTTATCTGCATGACTTCCTGTTTCTCGTCGGGCTCATCGTGCTCCGGCTCGTGACGCTCCCGTTCATCCCGTCCGTGCTTCACATCCCGTTCACGGTCTTCCTCATCGTCTTCGGGCTGTTCATGGTCCTGAGGCCGGCGACGAACCCACAGAAGAGGATGGTCCACGCGATTTACTACGCGCTCATCAAACGGAAAGACACCTATCTCGCGCTCGATGCGCAGACGAAAGGGCGTGATTGAGATGGCTTTCATCGAGGAGTCGCTACAAGAACCGAGACGCACGGGCACCTGGCTTGATGAACAGGACGTGGTCGAGAAACGGAAGGTCAAAGACAAGGTCGTCGTCAAATCGACGGTCGCCGAACTGATGCCGGTCGTCAACATCACCGGGACCGAGGCGTTCGAGATGCGCGACGGGACCTATCTCGACATGGTCCAGCTCACCTCGAAGGACATCTATTCACTGAACGAGGAGGAAAAAGACCATGACGTGTTCTCCCTCGCCTATCTCCTGCAGGCGTACACGCACCCGCTCAAGGTCGTGCCACTGAACACGCCACTCAGTCTCGAGCGGCAGAAGATCAGCATCGAGCGACAGATTCGACAAAATCAGACACCGGCCTACCTGCCCTTCTTGTTGAAGAAAAAGCAGGAGCTCGAATACCTCGAGGAGCATCGCACCAATCGCGATTATCTCCTCTTTTTTTATGCCGACGACGAGCGGACGCTACGCGAACGGAAGACACACCTCTATAAACTGCTCCGCCGCTCGAATCCGATGCGCGAGCTGACGCTCGACCAGAAGGTTCATGTGCTCTATCAACTGAACAACCCGAACACGAAACCGCAACTCGACGCCTGAAGAAAGGAGTGACGCGCATGTGGCAGCGCCTGCGTGACAAATTGTCCAGACACCAGGACCCGGAGACCGTCAAGATCGAGAAAGGCTACAACCCCGACGTCATCGCCAAGATCCAGCCGCAGGGCGGCATCAAGTTCGACGCCAACTTCGTCCGGCTCGGGGACGGCTATCTGTCGTGTCTCCACGTCTATAAATATCAGTCGCTCGTCTACGACTACTGGCTCGAACCGATTTTGAACATGCCGGGTGTTTTGACGACGCTCGACATCGGGACGGCCGACAAGCGTGAAATCATCCAGACCATCAACAAGTCGATGGCCGAACAGAACACGCGCTTCGAGAACGCAAAGGACAACATCGACCGCATCGATGCCCGGGAGACATATAAGGAACTGAATGAGCTCTACGAACAGATCACCCAGGGCGAGACGATGAAGTATCTGCATCTCCGCCTCTATGTGAAGGCGAAGACGCTCGACGCGCTCGAGGTGAAAGTACAGGAAGTGATGGAAGAACTCGAGGCCCGGAACTTCCGCTCGACGATTTTCCTGAACGAACAGGAATGGGAGTGGCAGAGCCTATTCACGAGCTATGACCAGCAACAAAGGCTGCCGAACCGGCGCCGTGGGAAAGAGATCCCTTCCCTCTCAATCGCCGGCGGCTACCCGTTCCACTTCACGTCGCTCCAGGACGCGACCGGCACGTATTACGGGACGACCGACACGAACGGAAGCGTCATCTTCGACCTGTTCCACAAGGACAAGCAACGCAAGTTCTACAACGCGCTCATGATCGGCAAGATGGGATCCGGCAAGTCGACACTCCTCAAGAAAACGGTGCTCGACCAGGCAATCAAGGGGAACAAGATCCGGATCCTCGACGTCACAGGCGAGTTCTCCGACCTGGTGCGGCAGCTCGGCGGGAAAGAAATCGCGCTCGACGGGTCGGCCGGTCTCATCAACCCGCTCCATGTCTATAAGACGGTGACGAACAATGATGGCAGCGCCAACGAGGCGCTCTCGTTCATGCAGCATCTGTCGAAGATGGCCGTGTTCTATCACTACATCAATCCGGCGGCGACACAGGAAGAGACGAACGAGTTCGAGATCCTGCTTCGGGATTTGTACGTCCGGCACGGGCTCTGGGACGAACAGGGCGAACTGCCGATCACGACGCATCCGGCGAACAGGTACCCGACGTTCTCCGACTTCTTAAAACTCGTGCGGCGTGAGCTCTACACGGACGACACACGCACCTCGATCAAAGAGGCGATCAGTCCGAACCGGGTACGGCGTCTCGAGAACATCGAGCTCGCCGTCACGAACCTCGTCCACAACTATGGCAACATCTTCGACGGGCACTCTTCCATCGACCGATTCGACGAGGAGCTCATCGTGTCGTTCCCGCTCCGGAACCTGACGAGCCTACGGGACGAGGTGTTCCAAGCGCAGGTGTTCTCGCTTATGAACATGCTGTGGGACGGAATGATTGCCAACGGCTCGAGTCAACTGAAAGCCTATAACCAGGGTGTGCTCCGGACCGAAGAAGCATGCAAGTACCTCATCGTCATCGACGAGGCGCACCACTTGATCAACACGCGCGACATCGCGCAACCGGCCATCCTGTATCTGCAACGTTGTATGCGCGAGGCACGGAAGTATTTCGGCGGCATCTTCTTCGTGTCGCACCTGATCACCGACTTCGTGCCGGCCGGATCAAAATCCGAGAATGCCGAGAACGTCAAGTCGCTCTTCCAATTGACGCAATACAAAATCATCGGCGAACAGGACGCGGAGAGCATCCCAATCATCCAGACGGTGTTTGATGGCCAACTCTCGAATTCCGAGATGCGGATCATCCCCTCGCTCGAGACGGGGCGTGTCGTCCTCAGCATTTCCGGCGTGCAGAACCTCATCTTTGACGTCGACGTCGCGCCCGAGGAGCTCGCCTTGTTCGGTGGAGGTGCCTGATGTGGGCGGCCGCGAAACGGACGGCGCGCTTCGCCATCACAGCGAAATGGCAGCTCGCGACGCTCAAGTGGCGACTCATCCTGCTCGGCATTGCGACACTCGTGTTGTTCCTAGTCATCCTCGTTGTCGGAATCCTCGACACGCTCACAGGTGTCCAGAACGAACTACCGACCGACGTCACGTTCGACACTGCGGGCGGTCTTCAAGTGAGCGACCAGGTGCTCCAATATCGAGCCTTGGTCGAATCAGAACTGACGAAGCACGGACTGGCCGAACAAACGAACCTCGTACTCGCGCTCATGATGCAGGAGAGCGGCGGACGCGGGAACGACCCGATGCAGGCGAGCGAATCGAAGTGTGGACGCATCGGATGCATCTCCTCCCCCGAGGAGAGCATCGTCTACGGCGTCGAACATTTCGCCTCCGTCTTCGAACGGGCGAACCGCGACGTGCAGCTCACGCTACAGAGTTACAACTTCGGCGGCGGCTTCATCGATTACGTCCAAGAGAACGGCGGACGTTACTCGAAAGAGCTCGCCATCTCGTTCTCCCAAATGATGTACCAACGCGTGAAACACACCGGCACCTACCGCTGTCATCGTCCGAGCGCGGTCCAGCACGGTGCCTGTTACGGGGACATCGAATACGTCGACGCGGTGTTGAAATACCTTGCGCCGGTCGCCGTCGCCGACGGTGGCATCATGAAAGAACTGTTGTCGGGGTTACGTTCCCCGCTCGCTATCCCGCTCAACGTGACATCGCGTTTCGGATGGCGCGTCGTCTTCGGACAACGGGATAACCACACCGGCATCGATTTCAGTTGCACACCGTCCGACACGATCCACGCGGTCAAGAGCGGCACCGTCATCTATAGCGGGAACCGCGGACCGTACGGCAATCTCGTCCAAGTCCGACACGACAACTACATCACAGCGTATGCGCACCTGAGTCGTCTCGGCGTCCAGACGGGACAACAAATCGAGGCTGGGCAGGCGCTCGGGTACTGCGGCACGACCGGCCGTTCGAGTGGGAACCACCTACATTTCGAGATTAAGACGGGTGAATGGTCCGGTCATATCGACCCCGCCCCGGTCTTCGGATTTTGAGTCATGGATGTATGGAAAGGAGGAGGAAGAATGAACTTCACCGCACGTCACCTCGCGTATCTGTTCGGGGTACTGCTTCTTATTTCACTCGCGGCGAACGCCTTTTTCTATCAACAAGCGACGGCTGTCACGAGTACTTCAGACCCTAGTGAGACGAAAAATGAGAGCGTCACTTCCCTTGAATCGGCAACCTCCGAGGATACGTCAGCGGACACCGAACAAGTCGTCGCATCGTCGGAGACGGAACGAATGGAGGAGCTGACGACACGCGCGACGCGCTTCGTCGAGTACGCCTTCACCATCACGAAGGACAGTTACACGACCCAGAAACGACAGGCGAAGGACGTCATGTCGGAGGAACTCGCGGCCACGCTCTTCGCCGCTGACGGCAGTGACGTCGGCACGTTCGAGACGACCGTCCGCAACATCGAGGTGTTTCCTTCTGTCTCCGGAGAAGATTGCCTCGTACGGTTCGAACAGCACCTGTGGATCACCGAGACGGGTTATGAAGAGACGACGCAAGAACTGTTGGCCCTGACGTTCGAGTCCATCGAAGGACGTTTGGTCGTCACCGAAATGGAAGACCTGACACCTGAAGGAGGAATCTAGATGCGACGACAAACACGACGGCGTCTCACCCAGAACGTCTCCCGGTTCTACCTCGTACTCGGCGTATTCTTTGTCGTCGGCTTCCTCTTTTTCGGTACCTCGTCGTTCTTCTTCGCCGAGGAGGCACCGGTCAATGAGACGCCGATCAACGAGGCAATCCGTCTCTCGAACGGGGAGACCGTGACGCTCCACGCGTCCAGTTACGATACGGAGGCCAAGACAATACGCATCCGACTCTCGCTCGATGAAGCACCAGGTAACACGAACGATCATCTCTTCCGCTATGTCTATAAGGCACGTCCGGATTCCGAGAAGGAAGTCATGGTGCTGTATGACCGGAACGATCAATACGTGCTCGAATTGAAAGATGTGCCGAGCGACTTCGACCAGCTCGCTGTCCGGATTTACGGATTGGATGAGTCACAATCGATCGACACACTCACATCCGAGGAACGGGAGAACAGTCTTTTGACGTCACTCTATGCCGACCGCCGGACCATCCAACAGGCGAGCCACACATCATCTGACGAGACAACTTTCACGAGACTATTCGTCGAGGACGAGCTCGCGGAGACCGAACGGCATTTGGAAACAGCACAGCAGTCAGTCGAAGCACAACGGCAACAAATCGAGCGACTCGACCGTGACAAAGAGGAACTCGAAGACGAACTTCCCTACCTCTCGCTCGACGAACAGGTCGAACAGGAGAACGAGATCTTCGACCTCGGCCGGAAGCGTGACGAGCTCACACTAGAACTTGAAAAGCTCGAACAGTCGGTCGTAGCGCTCGAAGAAAAGCACGACAAGTTGCGTGTTCGGCTCCGGGAACTATCAATTTAAGTGGCACATTTCGTGCCAAATCGCTGGTTTTACTGGCACATTTCGTGCCGTTTTCGGACTTTTGGTGATATCACGGAAACCCCAGGCTCTGCCTGGGCTATCACGACAAGTGATAGCAGTTTTCCCTTATGCTCTTTGAACGAACTTTTAGGACCTCAGCAATATACAGCCTCTAGAAAGGTGGTCAGGCAGATGGACCTTTTACTCCGCGACATCGACCCCGTCATCGTGAAGCAGATCGATGAATGGGCGAAGGAATACAACTGCTCCCGGCAACAATATTTGAAAGAATTGCTTGCCTCCTGGTGCGCGAACGGCATCCAATCGACGCAGGTCGAGCGACTGGAACGACAGCTCGAGGCGAACACGCTCCACCTGAAACGGAGTGCGGACGAGCTCGCCGAAGTGACCCGTTTGTTGAACGAGGTGATGCAGGATGCGTGAGACACCCGGTGTCGTCATCAAGTCGAAGTTCAAGGTGCCTAGTACAAAAAAGAAATCGCGTCAGTACACGACATACCTCGACTACATCAATCGACCGGATGCGAAAGACAGCCGCGAACAGTTCGAGACGTATCACGACTATATGGAAGACGAGACGAAGTCGAGCGGTCTGTTTACACGCGAGGACGACCGGTTGAACCACGAAAAACGTCGCGCCGTCCGCGACATCTTCAAGCAAGCGCAAGAGAAAGGGAGCATCCTCTGGCAGGACGTCATCTCATTCGATAACACCTGGCTACGGGAGACCGGTGTGCTCCACGATGACCTCATCGACGAGAAACGATTAATCCAGGCGACGCGGAACGCGGTCGAGGCAATGCTCCAAAAAGAAAAGATGGTCCACGCCTACTGGACCGGTGCCGTGCATTACAACACCGACAACATTCACGTACATGTCGCCATCGTCGAGACGAGCCATATACGCGAGCGCGGCAAACGCAAACCGAAATCAATCGAGCTGATGAAGTCGAAGGTCATCCATTCCCTCGCCGACCGGACGAAAGAACAGGAGAAACTGAACGCGTTCATAAGAGACGAACTGATCGCCCATAAACGGAACCGGAAGATCCAAACGCTCCCGAACCGTGTCCTGCATCCGGAGCTCGTCCGTCAGTTCAAGGACATCTATGAGCGGTTGCCGGAAGACAAACGTCAATGGCGCTACAACATGAACGGGATGCAACCGCTCCGTGAATCGCTCAATCGTCTGACCGACAGTTATATCGACATTCACTTCAAATCAGAGTTTCAAGCCTTCAACGCGCGACTCGAGCAGGAGGTAGCGTTCCATCGTCGCAGCTACGGCGACACGGAGAAAGCCGAGCATTACCGGACGACGAAACGACAGGACCTCTACACCCGGATGGGGAATGCCATCCTCTCAGAGATGCGCGACTTGTCAAAAGAACAGGTGATATTGGAGAAAAAAGGAGCCCCAAAACATCCGGTCCGACGCGCATTCAACCAACAAAAAATATTCAACGAATCACTCTACCGGATCGAGCGGCACATGAACGACGAATTCGAACACTTGAAGAATCAACGTGCTTTCGAACAGTTGGAACGAGACATCGAATATGGAAAGTGAGGGAGGACGATGGAAGAGTTGAGACAGATCCGTCTTCGATTGAAGCCGGAGACGGTCGCGTATTTGGAAGAGTTCGCCGACGACAAACGCTTCGGCCACCTCGGTCAGGTCATCGACCATATCGCAGACGAGCATAGACAACTGGCCGACGAGAAGTGGGACATGCAGTTCCTCATCCGCTCAATTAGCACGCAGGTATCCCGTCATATCGAGGAAATGATGAATGAACAGGTTTCAACGGAACTCGAGCGGATTCGACTCGCCGCGAACCGCTCTGATCGGCACGGACAGATCCTGACAGAGCTCTTACAAGCGCTCATGCAGACCGAGGGCATCGAGGACATCATGACGACGGACCAATTCAAGCCGACGTTCCTCGAGACGGCGGAACGTATCGTCCAGGAACGCATCGAGCACCAAAAACAGAAGAAGGACACACTAACTTTTGAGAGAGGATGAATCCTATGCGACCACTTGACCGTCCCTTCACGATGGGACAACTGTTGACGCTTCAACCGAAAAGCGTCACGGTCCTCATCTATGGAAAACAGTACGACATCCCGATATCAATATCTGAGCATCAGCTTTTGACCGCCATTGCAAAAGACGAGATCGTCTTGCTTCCCGTCAATTTCGATCGGACACAGCTGTTACTCGACATACCGGAAACGTCGCCACAACTTGAACGTGAACTGAACGATTTTGCGGATAGTGATGAATCTGTCACCGACTTGTTGAAGGAAGGAGTCTGACAAGATGGCCAAGATGAAGACGAACGAAGAACGGAAGGCCGAGCTCGAGGCCTTGACCGAACAGATGGGACAACAAATCGACAGCTACTTCGAGAGTCCGGAGAAAATTCGGGAACATCTCCAGTTTCTCGGCAAGTTTCATCAGTACTCGATGCGAAACACAATCTTGATCGAGTCCCAGTTCCCCGGCGCGGTCGCGGTCGGCTCTTACCCGTTCTGGGAAAAGCAAGGCGCACAGGTCCAAAAAGGCGAGCGTGGCATCAAAGTATTCGTCCCGAACCCGGTGACATACGCCCTGCACAAAGATGAATGGGTGCCGCTCAGCAAGGCACCGAAGCCAATCAAGGAAGGCGTGAAACAAGGACGCATCCCGTCACGGAAGATGATGTACTTCAAGATCGGTCACGTGTTCGAGTACACGCAGACCGACGCGCGCGACAAAGGGATTGAGGTCTCGGACATCTTCAAACGGTATCACCGGGACGGCGGAATGGAAAACGAACAAGACATCCGTGACGCCTTGACGACGCTCGCGGATGTCCGGAATGTGACACTATTGGAGGAACCGCTCGACGAGATTGGGACGGCGAAGGGTTGTTACTATCCGGAGCTACATGCGATCGCCTTGAATCCACGGAACACATCCATCGAGGACATCACCGTCCTGATCCACGAGCTCGCTCACGCGGAGCTACACAATCAGGAACGGAACTTTGAACGCGATCAACCGCTTACGGCACCCGAGAAGGAGTTCCAGGCCGAGATGGTCGCCTACGTCGTCTCACATCAGCTCGGGTTCCCGACGGACGACTTCTCGCTCTCCTATTTGGCCGGTTGGACGAAAGACAAAGAACTCCTCGACAAGGAACAGCTGTTGCAGGAGGTCCATCAGACATCCGCCACTTTCCTCGACCATATCGAGTCTCATCTCGAGAAGGTGAATACTTTGGAGCAAGAAAAGGAACAGAGTCCACTCGAGTATATCAACCAGATGAATCACCGCATGGGGTGGAAAAATACTGATCTCAATCTCTATGAACAGATGTATGCCGTACAAAATGTGTTCCCCGAGGAAGTAGAGCCCTATCTGAACGCAAAAGCGGCCCTCGAGACGAACCTGAAGGTGGATCGCGTCGATGAGCCGCTCATGTATATTCATGGTAGTGGTCTCGGGTTTCAGCAGTTCGGCATCGCCAATAATCATGACTTCAGTGAAGATCAGCTTGTGGCTTATACAATCGCATTACCGAATCAACCATTGGTCAGTGGTCACTTCGTCCCGGAAAGTGCCGTACATCCTTTACACCATCTTGAAAAAACCAATCGTTTGGAGAGACCGGTCCTGAAATCGCTTGAAAATCACTGGCATGACGTGTTGTTAGATGAAGAACAAAAGTCCCTTTCAAGAATTTCATTGTTTAACCTCGAAAGACTCTGGTGACATTCGTGGGTATGATGATTTAAAAATTCATACCCTTTTCAATTTCAGAGGCTGCCATTTTTACCTCATACATTTTGTGCAAGCATATGAGCAGCTGTTTCACGCATATCTTGTAGGTCAGATATCTCTGCGAATTCAGCTACAGTTATTGCGCTGGTTGTTAACAACTCAATTATATGCTCGTCCATTCTTGACCATGTTCTTCCGCCTGCATTGTCGTAAGCATCGAGTAACTTTGTCAAACCATCCTTACCAAACAGTAATAGATGTGATAGAAAATCCACAGATGTGTCCGCAATACTAATTTCTGTCCAATCTATCAAACCAGAGACCTCAAAATTCTTATTTATTAGTATGTGGCCAGGGTGTAAATCCCCGTGGCTTACACCTACATGCGATGGCCATAGCGAATCATTCGCCAACCATTCTTGCCAACGCTCCCATAGCTCTGAATTCACATGATACTTCTGTCTCACCTTCTCCATCCGTATCTTCATTGAACTCTTTAAATCTCTAGCATATAGAGTTTTGATACCGATTTCTTTGAAGTGTCGATGTGGTAATGTGTGTAGTTCTGCCAACACTTTACCTAATGACTGATAGTAAGATTGTGGTGTATTCTCTTTGTCAAAACTCCAGATGTAATCTTGTTGCTCTACATCAATTGTTGCAACCGGAACACCATCTAATTGCTTATACGCAATTAGTTCATCATCAAAAATTGACCAATTTGGAACTTGAAAACTCACATGTTCTTCCATAATTTCTAGTGCCCCCTTTTCTTTCAAGGCGCTCCTCATCGAATCTAATCTTCTAGGAATTCTTAGTATCCACTTGCTACCAAGCGTATCTTTTGCATAAGCAACTTGAAAATCAACACCCGATTCATTTACCACAATGCTATTCTCTAACACATCTAATCCTTTATTTTTTGCAAGCCGTTTAAATTCGTTCATGATTTGTTCCTCCAATTTTTATGTTGTGCGATGAGCAAGTGAAATGTATGCATTTTTAATACTTTTCATTTCAATCTTTTCTAATTAGACTTAACTAAATGAAGTCATAAAAAAATCACAGACAAAATGGTGTCTGTGATCAAGAGTAAATGAGCTACAACCAAGAAGCGTCCATTATCAAAAATAAAAGGACACGACAAAAAGAGTTGTAAATCTGCTATGTTTGTAAGTGTGTGGTTTCTTCGTCAAAGATTGATAAAAATGTGCAGACTACTCCCATTTACTCTGTTTTATGAAAACAGAGCCTTTGAACATATTCAATTAGCCATTGTTCAAAGTGTAGTGGCGTAATCTCCCGGCGTGCATCATTCTTAACAATCCTCCTAGTGAATATTATGCTGTTGACTTTATATCAGTTTTTATTCAATGTCAATCGAGCTTTATATTTAGATAAAAATTATTTGCCGATTTGTCTTTATTAAAAAATACTGATTTGTAAGTTTTAAAAATACAATCATGAATAATTGATACTCGTTTTTAATCTTCCCAAAGCTCATCCATCAACTCATCGATATCACTCGATAATCGTTTGCGTTCCTTGGCGTCCACTTCAACTTTCCCATCTTCATAAAACCAAAGCACGTCACCAGGTTGAACCGTGTCTGGAAGTCGTGACTTTGGAATATCCTCCATCACTTCTCCGAATTCGACGACAGCCAAGTCCCCTTCAAATCGATCGATGATTCCCCGCCGTCTCTTCATTTGGATTTTTTCACGGCGTAACTCGAGCCGTTCCCCGTGATGATGATCGTACCGTTCTTATCTGTGCGAAGTGTGTTCACCTTCTGACGTTTCAAGTTCGTCACCACTTCGGACGTCGGATGCCCGTAGCTATTCTTCCCGACACTGATGATGGCATGCTTCGGTTTGACCGTGTTCAGGAACGTGCTGCTTGTCGACGTCTTGGCACCGTGATGCCCCACCTTCAAGACATCCGCTCGGAGCGTCTGTTTCTTCGCCATCATGTCCTTCTCAGAAACGTGTTCCGCGTCCCCTGTGAACAAGAACGTGTTCTTCTTGTACGTGACATGAAGGACTGCACTCCAGTTGTTCAAGTCACTGTTCGAGTAGGCTTTGACCGGACCCACAAACTTCGCACTGACACCTTTGATCGGTAGTTTCACGCCGGCCTGTGCCGTTTTGATGGTCTTCCCTTCCCGTTTGACGGCTTGAAGGAAGTCTTTATAGGCTTGGGTCGTGTGCTTCACTTTTGGCGCGTAGACGTTCTCGACACGATAGGCATCCAAAATTTCATCTAATCCACCGATATGATCCGCGTCCGGATGCGTCGAGATCAACACCTCGATATCATCCACTTTTTGCTTTTTGAGATAGGCGACGATGGCATCGCCCTTTCCTTTGTTCCCCCCGTCGATGATGACGTCCTCACCGCTCGGCATCTTGATATAGATAGCGTCTCCCTGCCCGACATCGATGTAATGGACTTTGATGCTCGCAGCAGCTGATGCTTCCCCGTATGGCGACACCAATAGCGCTCCACTAAATAGAACGGCACTCCCGATCTTGATCAATTTATTCATCTTCTATCACTCCACTTTAAAATTATTGTAAAATTATCCAACACACCTTTATTATAATCCGGTATTTGTTAAATAGCTTCTTATTCCTGTGGTTGACCACATACATAAATAGGTAAGGTATAATTGATAGGAGGAGTAAGAGAAATGGACTTACGAAAACCAATCGCAATAAACAAAACATATAAACCGGTTCTGATTTTTAAAGACGGGGTGGAATTAAAAGAGTGTGTCTCCATTCAGGAAGCCGCACACTATCTTAAGGCATACACGTTATACACCGCCATGCCGTATCGCCACATTATGAATGGCATCATCCTTGATGAGACCTGGATCCATGAGGGGAGCAGCTATCGGTTCACCACTGATTCTAATGTAAAGAAAACAACACTGAAGGAAATTAAGATTCAAAATAAGGAATACATTCAAGGGCATATCTATATAAAACCTAACACTTGGGGGTACTCAACCTACTATTTAACTGTAGGTAAAGAAATTCTGAGACAAACCCATGTACTTAAAATGGTATATATTTGAACTTGCACTTGCATTCAAATTTCATATGTAATAAAATAATTACATATGAAAGACTTACAAGTAAACGAGGAAATTTTAAGTACTTTATCGGCGCTAGCTAACCCTTATAGACTACAAATTCTTTATTTACTTACTTTAAATCGAGAGTATGTAAGTGAGTTAGCTAGAAAAATGGGCATTAGTAGACCGTTACTTTACTTGCACTTAAAAAAACTTGAGGAGGTAAATCTAGTTAGTAGCCATCTTGAAATATCAGAATCTGGTAAATCTTTGAAATTTTACCATTTAACTGATTTGAATTTCACTTTAAACGAAACAGTTCTTAAGTCAATGTTTGAAAAAAACGATATTGAAGGAGATAATATTAGTGACTAGTATCTACTTAACATTTTTCTCATTTGTTCAAATTTTTCTTCCAATAATAGTATCAATCGTAGCATTAATTCTCATATTTAGATTTATTAATAGATATGAGAAAAAATCTGAAGAAAGATCCGCTATAGAAAAGCAACAGTTGGACTACATATCTAACAAAGTAAATGAAATAGAAAAATTACTTAAACAAATTGACTAATTTAGTCTAGTTTTAAGTAAAAAGGCTTAATTCCATAAATGAAGTTGGGGTCCCGAGCGCCTACGAGGAATTTGTATCGATAAGAAATAGATTTAAAAATTTCGCTGTTATTTTGTACATTTAACTTGACGGTGACATCTCTCTATTGTGAGTTATTAGTGGTACAGTTTTCAACCGTTTTAATTATAAAAAAGTGGTGCATTTTTAAATTGGCACAAACAGGTAACGGTTATTGCAGGTGTATTTCTTATCTATGGGTTTAACATGGATTTTATCATTAAAATCATGAGTATTGTCCGAGAGTGATTGGTCTTGCGTATGGTTAACCCTAAAGTTATGGAAATAAGACTTAGAAGCAAACTTAAGAGTGTGTTGATAGTGCATTATCTTAAAATTTTGTATAATAGGAATTGAAGTTAAATTAGATGCTAAAAATTTGTAATTAAGAAGGAGGGATTCGTCATGTTGGTATTCCAAATGCGTAATGTAGATAAAACATCTATTGTTTTGAAACAGACTAAAAACAGTGATTACACAGATAAATAAATACGTTAGATTAATTCCTACCAGTAACTAATCTTATGACTTTTTAAACAGATAACTAAAATTACAAACAAATCGTTTAACTTCTGTATTTATTTATAGATGTAATCACTTCAGGAGTGATTACATGAACAAAAATATAAAATATTCTCAAAACTTTTTAACGAGTGAAAAAGTACTCAACCAAATAATAAAACAATTGAATTTAAAAGAAACCGATACCGTTTACGAAATTGGAACAGGTAAAGGGCATTTAACGACGAAACTGGCTAAAATAAGTAAACAGGTAACGTCTATTGAATTAGACAGTCATCTATTCAACTTATCGTCAGAAAAATTAAAACTGAACATTCGTGTCACTTTAATTCACCAAGATATTCTACAGTTTCAATTCCCTAACAAACAGAGGTATAAAATTGTTGGGAATATTCCTTACCATTTAAGCACACAAATTATTAAAAAAGTGGTTTTTGAAAGCCATGCGTCTGACATCTATCTGATTGTTGAAGAAGGATTCTACAAGCGTACCTTGGATATTCACCGAACACTAGGGTTGCTCTTGCACACTCAAGTCTCGATTCAGCAATTGCTTAAGCTGCCAGCGGAATGCTTTCATCCTAAACCAAAAGTAAACAGTGTCTTAATAAAACTTACCCGCCATACCACAGATGTTCCAGATAAATATTGGAAGCTATATACGTACTTTGTTTCAAAATGGGTCAATCGAGAATATCGTCAACTGTTTACTAAAAATCAGTTTCATCAAGCAATGAAACACGCCAAAGTAAACAATTTAAGTACCGTTACTTATGAGCAAGTATTGTCTATTTTTAATAGTTATCTATTATTTAACGGGAGGAAATAATTCTATGAGTCGCTTTTGTAAATTTGAAAAGTTACACGTTACTAAAGGGAATGTAGATAAATTATTAGGTATACTACTGACAGCTTCCAAGGAGCTAAAGAGGTCCCTAGCGCCTACGGGGAATTTGTATCGATAAGGAATAGATTTAAAAATTTCGCTGTTATTTTGTACAATAAGGATAAATTTGAATGGTACCATAAACGACCGTTTATGGTACCTTTTCATTTTCCTGCTTTTTCTAAATGTTTTTTAAGTAAATCAAGTACCAAAATCCGTTCCTTTTTCATAGTTCCTATATAGTTATACTTAATGAGTTATGGTACATTTAAATTATAAAATTAAGGAGGTTTTTTTATGATTTTTGGCTATGTGTCAACAGCGGTTTAAAATTCCTTCTTAATAACGGATTAAAAATCCCTTTTTTACACGTTACTCTTGGAAACTATCGACACGGGTCGGCTGGATGCCGGCCCGTTTCTTTTCCCTCATCCGATATGAATCTCCCCGAATGTTAAAAGTGGTCGCATGATGAAGAAGGCGATCTAAAATTGCGGTCGCCAAAACCTCGTCACCAAATATTTTTCCCCATTCAATATATGACTTGTTTGAGGTCAGGATGATCGAGCCTCTCTCATATCTCTTCGAGATGATTTGAAACAGCGCATTCGCACTGATGGGGTCGAACGGAAAATAACCGATTTCGTCTAGAATGAGTAGCTCGGATCGACAGTACCTTTTGATGATACGAGGAAGAAGGCCAGATTTCTCTGCTTTTTGACACTCCTCGACAAAATCGTTCGCGGTAATGAACGAAGTCCGATAACCTTTCGTGACAGCTTCCGCAGCGATTGAAATTGCCAAGTGTGTCTTCCCCACCCCCGGCGGGCCCAATAATAATACATTGAAGCCGTTATCGATGAACCGACAGGTCATCACCTCCCTGACGCGCTTTTCATTGATGCTCGGCTGAAACGCAAAGTCGAAGTCTTCTAGCGTCTTAAAATAGGGGAGTCTGGCACGTTTTATTCGTTTCGATAGCTCTGTTGACTCACGGTGTTCGATTTCCGTCATCAGAATACTGTTTAGAAAGTCCGAATATGCTACATTATTCTTGGAGGCATCTTCAAGGATTCCTTCAAGCTGGTTGGCCGACAATTGCCATCCAACTTTTTCTAAGCGTTCAGTGAGAAGGTCCGTGTTCATTCGTGATCGCTCCTTTCGAACTGTTCGTACACTTGAAGGGAACGACGTTCCACTTCAGGAATATCGGGCTGGAGACGACGGGTCGGCAAACCTTTTTGAGTCGTTTCTAGCCCTTTGTAATGCTCTAAATTTAGTTGATACTTCAAGTTCCCGGAGGCAATCGGATGTTGGGCGATTTGTTCGCCATTAGCGTAGACCTCGAGGTGATGGTCGAGGGTGATTCTAATTCGTACATGCTGTCCGACGAACCGGAACGGAACTGAATACTGTCGTCCTTGGTAGGACACAAAACAGTCTTTGCTTACTTGACGTGTTTCCCAGCGATGGACCGGATAATGCGGCTTCAAATGTCCTGGTGCTAGAAAACCTTGTTCAACCTCGAAGCGTTTCTCAGGTGACTCTTTCGTCGTATCGTTTTTCTTTTTATTGGCCGTGTTTTGTAGCCACTCTAGGACGTCACGATTCAATTGTTCCAATGTCTTTCCGATACGTCGTTTGAAAAAGTTCTGTTTCATATAGCCGAATGAGCGCTCGATCTTCCCTTTCGTCTGTGCCCGTCTGGGCTTGCACGCCTTCGGCGTAATCCCATAATAGGCCAAGAAATCTTCGAACTTCTGATTGAACTTGATACCGTTTGGATTGTGGCTGATGACCGCAGTTTTCATGTTGTCATAGAGAATCTGTTGCGGTACGCCATTGAAGAAGGCGAACGCATTCATATGGCACTTCATCAGAGTCTCCAGCGTCATGTCGGTCGTGAACTCGATGTATCGCATCCTTGAATACCCGAGGATGATGGAGAAGGCATACACCATACGCATTTCACCGTCTACTTCATACGTCCCGACATCACTCCAATCCATCTGTCCCTGTCTTCCTGGCGGCGTTTCAAACCTAACGGTAGCCTGCTTTTTAGGCTGAAGTCTGTAAGGTTTCACGTACTCTCTCAGAATCGTCATTTTGCCTTCATAGCCTAACTTTTGAATCTCATCGAACAGAACCTCGCAATTGGTTGTACCTTCTTTTATACGTTCGTTTATGTAGTCTTTGTAGGGTTCGAGTTTTCCTTTCCTCTTTTTCCGCTTTACTTTCGTAGGTGCATTTTCCATCTTCAAATACTTTCGGATTGTCTTAGGATCATATCCCGTCTCGTCAGAGATGGCTTTGATTGTCCATCCTTTGCTTCTTAACTCACGAATCATAAAAAATCCCTCACTTCGGATCATGTCTCATACTCCATTTTCAGGTTGTCAGAATCATTATCCGTTAATTTAAGGGATTTTTAATACGTTGATATAAGGGATTATAACAGCGTTGATTACAGCTATGCTCGAGTGAGTACGGATGATCAAAATCTTAGTTTACAAATTGATGCACTTACTCATTATGGAATTGATAAATTATTTCAAGAAAAAGTAACTGGTGCGAAAAAAGACCGACCGCAATTAGAAGAAATGATCAACCTACTGTAGACGTCAAGTTGATTTTGACACTTTTTGCTCGTTTGCCTTTTACACTTCTGCCGAAAACAATGATTTCCGGTTCCTCATCCGATGACTGTCGTCATCACTATGTATGATTTCGACGCGATGGAGTAAACGGTCCAGTATCGCAGTCGTGATGCCCTGGTCCCCAATCAATTCGCCCCATTGATCGGGACTTTTGTTCGAGGTCAGGATGATCGAGCTGCGCTCATAAAGGTGGTTGACGAGATGGAAGAAGAGATTGGCTTCCCGTTGGTCCATGGCCATATACATCAGGTCATCGATGATGATCAGGTCCGAATCTCGCAACCTTTTCAACTGGATCTTCGACTTACTTGAGAACTCTTCACTTTTTAACAGTTGGACGAGTTCGCCCATCGTGACGAAGTATACTTTGAACCCGTGGTTGACCGCCTCGATTCCCAGCCCCACAGCCAAAAACGTCTTTCCGACGCCCGGAGGGCCCAAGAGGATCAGGTTGTACTGTTGTTCGAGCCAGTTGAGCTGTTTCAACTGCTTCAGCTGTCGGGCGGTTAGTGCGGTCTGTTCCTCTAAATTGAACTCCGAGAGGGATTTGATGAACGGGAATCGGGCCCACTTCATTCGTCTCTCCAAACTTTTAGCGTCTCGTTTGGCGCGTTCATGGTTCGTTATGGCACTTAGAAATTCGATATACGTCCAGGAGGCCATTTCGGCCTCTCTCAAAATCTGTGGGAGGGCGTCAGCCGTCTCGGCGAGACGAAGTTGCCGAAAATCCTGTTGTAACTCGGAAACGCTTTGACTCATTTTGCCGTCACCCCTTTCAGGATGTCGGTGTAGGCTTGGATCGGCCTCGTTGCGACTTGTATCCCGGATTTCTTCGGACGTTCGGTATCGGGTTTTGGATCATGCCCATCGTCCGAGAGGATCGCGAGATAGTGGACCACGTCTCGGAAATCGTTGGCGCTGAACAGACTCTCTTGCGAACACTTTTCCAGTGCCGTCGTTAAGTGATTGGGGTACATGGTCGCGACGTCCCTGATGATGTTGAACTGGTCACGTCGGTATCTCGGGTAACGCCTTGAGAGCTCACCCAGATAATCGGACGCGGCCTCTCTGTCCTCGAAATAGGCGAGGACTTGTTGCTTCAGTTCTTCGATTCCTTTGGAACGATCCCGAAGGTGGTCACGGTTTTGAATCAGTTTTCCGCTCTCTTTGCTGATCCGGTGGTCTGCGATCACGTTCCCCTCGGGAGACTCGCGGATCAATAATCGATCCTGATCGGTCACCTCGACGAATACCACCTTTTTCTTGGCCGATGAGTAGGTCCCGATTGGGACGGTGTAGCGGTTTGAGCGATAACGGATTGTGTTGTCCTTGCCGACGTTCCTTGCTATACTTTCCATATGGATACTTTCGAAAGAGAGTAGCGATAAGACCGGTTGTAAGTGTTGTTTTTCGACGGAGAACACTTCAGCTGGTCTTTTTTTCGTTGTCTGATGGACGTTATGATTTCCTGTCCTCTCCAACCATCTCATGGAACGGTCGTTCCAATCCTCGATATGCCGGTACACTCGGCTGTCCGCAAAATTCCGTTTGATGTACTTCACGACGTTCTCAATCATCCCCTTCGACTCCGGGTCGGCCCTGCGACATAGATGGATCCTGAACTTCCGTTCGTTCACATAGGCTTGAAACTCATTGGTCAATAGGACGTCACCTGCGTTCTCGTTGATTGCGATGAGGTGATCCTGGTCGTAGACGATTTCAGAAGGGCGCCCACCATAGAAGTGGAACGCATTTTCATGGCAGTGAATGGTGTCCTTGGTGGTGAACGGACGTTCTCTCCATTCCACATACTTCATCCGAGAGTGCGCAAGTACGAACGCGATGAAATAAAGCTTTATCGTTTTCCCGTCTTTAGTCCGTTGTCTGGTCTCACCCCAGTCCACCTGTACTTGCTTGCCCATCGGTTGTTCAGGGATGGCCTCGTAATGGCGGACGATCCTTTTCTTTTCAATCTGATAGACTTCTCGGATTTCCTTCACGTATGTCCTGACCGTGCTCGACCCGACCGAGAGGTCGGGATATCTTTCAAGTAACCAGTCATGTACTTGTGCGCTGCTCAAATGCGGATACTCCTCCAACCATGCAATGATCCAGTCTCGGTAGGCATCGAGCTTCTTCTTTCGTGAACAGGCTTTATCGTCAAATTCATGTAGGGCATCTTCATATGTCATCTTCAGATACTTATATACCGTTGGTCTCGATATTTTTAGTGCTGTGGCGATTTTGTGTAGTGCAAAATAGGAGTGCAGAAGTGTGCAACGGAAACGTACACAACTCTGCACTCCTATTTTAGAAAAGAAAAAGGACTTGCCAGCAACCATAATCTCGCCCTAACGTTTAAGTTGCGACACAAGAACGTTAGGAGATGAAAGGAATGCTAGCAATGTCCGATATCAATTGTATCAAATTTCTCAGAAACCACAAATCACATTCAATCAACCGAATCGCTAAAAATCTAGACCTCAATTGGAGGACGGTAAAGAAATATGCAGATTCAGCTCAATTGCCGAGTGAAACCATTCGCCCCAAGAGGGGCATGATGTACGGAACGAAATGGGGCGAGATGGTCGAGGATTGGTTGACCGAAGATCAGATGCTTCAGAAAAAGTTAAGACGAACGAATAAAAAGATTTATGAAACGCTGGTGGCGAACGGATTCGAGGGTTCTTACCGAACGGTCTGCAATTTCATCAAGAGCTGGCATATGACGAGCGAGGAGGAAAACGACACAAGGCACGAACGATTGCAGCACCCTCCGGGTGAGGCGCAGGTGGATTTCGGAACGATGGAAGTCGTCAAAGATAGTCATGCGGTCGATGTAAAGTGCCTCGTCATGAGTTTGCCCTTCAGCAACCGCACGGCAGCCGTCGCCCTCCCCGCAGAAAACCAAGAGTGCTTCCTGACGGGGCTCAAAATGCTTTTTGAAGAAATCGGCGGTGTGCCGCAACAGCTCAGAATCGATAATCTCCCCGCCGCAGTCATCCAACCGCGAACGACGAAAGAAGAGGCAATCTATACAGATGCTTTCCTGCAGTTCATGGCTCATTATGGCTTCCAAGTCCAAAGCTGCAATCCTTATAGCGGAAACGAGAAAGGAAGTGTCGAGAACAAGGTAGGATACGTTCGATACAATTTCCTTGTCCCGGCTCCTGTCATGCATGATTACGATTCGATGAACCGACAGCTCTCAGTTTCCCTACGGGACGATATGGAGAGAGTACACTACGAAAAGCATGTGCTGATCCGTGAGTTGTTCGAAGAAGAGCAGAGACATCTATTGCGATTGCCGCAAGAAGACTTCCCCGTCTTCAAAGAAGAACTGTTCAAGGTGAACAAGTACGGCGAAATAACGATCGATAAGACGAAAGTCTTGGTCCCTTCAGGGTCTCGTCATGGGCAAGTACGCGCCATCTTAAGGTGGGATTCGATGAAGATTCTCTCACTTCACGGAGAAATCCTCTACGAAGAAAAACGGCCCTACATGATGACAAAACGTGCGCTCCCGTGGGAAAACATCATCAGCACTTGGCACAAGAAGCCGAGAAGCTTCGGTCACTCCCGTTATTCCGAATATCTGCCGGGTAGAATCAAAGAGTACCTGGGCGTGCCGAACTTACTCGTTCGGCAGGAAAGACTGGCCTGGATCCGAGCCAAGCTCGCACTGTATCCGATCCTCGAGATCAATGAACGCCTATACGAGCTACTGAGCGAGGACGACGATCCAGCCGTGGTTGAGGACCATCCTTATGATGTGGACTGGAGCAAGTATGATAGCCTGAATCGGCCGTGGGGAGAAGGTGGCACCGCATGAGCTTGAAAGAAATGTGCAAGTCGCTCCGCCTTGCCTACGTCGCCGAAATCTATGAATCGATTCCAACGGAATCTCCTGAAAAATTTCTTATGGAACTTTTCTCTATGGAAATGCGTCTCCGCGAAGAAGCGAAGGCGCAACGATTTATCAAAAAGGCGAAATTTATCAATAACAAGTCACTCGACGACTATCACTGGGGCAATCACATCTACTTCCCGAAGCATTTGGATAAGGACGAACTGACCTCACTGAATTTCGTCGAGCATTCACAGAACGTCGTTCTGACAGGGTCCCCGGGAACAGGAAAGACCCATTTGGCCATCGGACTCGGGAGAGAGGCTTGTCACAAAGGGTATGAGGTGAGGTTCTTCCGGGTCTCCGAGCTCGTAGAGCAACTCAACAAGTCCTGGCGCGATGGGAAGCTGAGCAGCTTCCATTCACGTCTCGAATCGGCAGACCTTATCATTTTGGACGAGATGGGATACATCCCTCTCACAAAAGAATCTGCGGAACTCCTGTTCCATCTGATCACCGACTGGTATGAGCGAAAGAGCCTGATCATCACATCCAACCTTGAGTTCAGCCAGTGGAATCGTATCTTTGGCGACGCGCGCCTAACGGCGGCACTCGTCGATCGTGTCATCCATCACGCACATATACTTAACTTCACAGGTGACAGTTATCGTGTCACGCATGCGTTGTCGAAACATTAAAACTTAGTTGGCAAAGTTCTGTACTTTTCGTTGCATTATTGTGCACATTTGTATTGCAAAATACAATACCTAAGGAAATTCAGATAAACAAGGAAATATTCGAAATTATTGAAGATTATAAAAAGGAAACTAATAGTGAGAACGAAGAATATCTGTTCCATCTTTCTCACCATTATGAACATTTAACAAAGCCTAAGTATAGCAGCTTCATAAATAAAGGAGTAACAAAAAAATATAACGACCATCGAACAACCGATTTAATGTCAAAGCTATTGGTTTCATTTTTCAATGAAGTGATACAAGACGGTATGGGCATTAATGTTGTAAATTCAAGAGACGAATTAGATTTAGAAAATCCACACAAAACCATTACTCGCCTTAGTCTAATGGATACACGCCATTTCGCTATTTGTTCAATGATGATGCAAGGATTCAGTGAATTAACAATCGCCCAAATGGCAGGTCATACTAAGATTGAAACTCAATCCGCATATGCATCTCATATTGATGATTTTCAAAGGTCTTATTCTAATTTACTAGCTAAGGATATCCAGCGAAGTATGACAAACCTAAATACTTCAGGATTCGATCATTTTACATTTCGTCAAAAGCAGATACTCTCTTATTGGAATTCTGACTACTCTAAAGAAAAGAAAATAGATTATGGTTACTGCCAATCAAAAAACTTTCCGTACGAATGTTTCGAAGATGATTGTATCTTTTGTAATAAGATTCATATAGATTTATCTAATTTGACCACTCTAGAACAATCTGAATTGGCAAACAAAATTACAAAAATTCAAGATGAAATACAAATCAAATTAAATTTCATCAAAAAGTATTACCGATCAGCTTATAGGAAAAAGGAGTCAGAATTCGATAATAACGAAAAAAACTCTAAAGACCTTGAACGAAACAGCGCAAATCTCGCAATTTTATTAAATAGAAAAGCAATGTTAGAGGCGCATCTAGCCAAAAAAATGGAGGTACAAGATGACAACAGAAAAGTCTAAGGGTGGCAGACCGCAAAAATATTCATATGAGGAACTAAGATCCGTTTTATTCGAATACGCAAACAAAAAAAGTGGGAAATTAATTACTCTCGCAGATTTAGGGCGCGAAACAAAGTTTCCTCGGTACGTATGGAGAAATAATAAACAGATTCGAGAAGACATTGAAAAGCTTAACAAAACCCCTATAGCAATCGTAGGTTTAATGAAAGAGAATGTAAAAATTCCTTCGGCTGAGGATTTAGTAAATTCTAATTATAAAAATAAAAACCTACTAATCACAAGGGTTCAACAAGTCCTTGACGCATATCAAACTACTTTTGAACAAGTGTTAAAGACAACGGAATTAGAAAATAGCCTAAATATTAAGGAGAAAGAAATAGCCTCTTTAAAAGAGGAAATCGATGCCCTGAAAAAGCAGGCTGCATTCTATCAAGAAAAATACGAATCGATGACATTACATAGCACTACTCTTCTAAGTCGGAAAAATTTTGATTTGAAGGAAAATGTCATAGATGTGGAAAAGAAATTTAAAGAAATTGACGATGAATTTGAGGATTTATTCAAATAAACAAAAGTCTATCAAAAGTCATAAAATAAAGTACTTTTAGGGTTCACTTCAAGCTCGCTTCGGGGACGTTTTCGTTATTCAACAATCAAAGCGCTATTGCCGTACAAAGGTAATCGCTTATCAATTAACTACATATGATTTAATAACTTCACATTACAACTATTGTTGTTCTAACTTGAGTAGAACTCAAAGCGAATGGCGCAATTGTCGAACAACATAAACTGGCTTTCTACTTTGTGTTCATATAAACATAGTAGGAAGCCTTTTTTATTCTATAATTTCTTCATTTTAGTCTTGATTTCCCGAAAAGGTTTATTATAAAAAAACCTCCTGATTTGTAACAGATTCAGGAGGAACTTTGTAATATTTGAATGAATGATGTCTATTTTGGGGTAGCTTCCCGTAAATGCGTATTTACAACGTTAAGCTGTTTGTGTTGATAAAAATAAAGCATATACAACGATAAGAATTTTGAGACAAGTCATACAACAAAATACTAAATCGCTTTATTTGACGTAATTTCGATTATATCTCAATAGATTAAACCTTATTGTACAAGGTTTCCTGCTTTATCATTGTAAATCCGTATAATCCGGATGCTGCCCCTCTAAGAAGTAAGATGTTCTCATACCAATAAGGAACTCATACCATTTAATTAATGAGAAGTGCTTGTTTTCGTGTCAGCAGATCTTTGATTAAGTATAATTACTCCACCGACAATCATAACTAAACCAATAAATGTAAGAATGTTGAATGGTTCATTCCACACCAAAACACCTATTAAAGCTGTCAGAGCTGTTCCTACACCTGACCAGATTGCGTAAGCTAAACTTAAAGGCAAAGTTTTTAAAGACAATGATAATGTATAGAACGCTATGAAGAAGCCAATTGCTACTCCAATTGTGGGGTATATATTCGTAAATCCTTCAGATAATTTCAACATAGATGTTCCGAATATTTCACCAATAATCGCAATTCCTAATGCAACATACCCTTTCATAATCCATCAACCTTCCTTTAATGAGACAATTTAAGTACCACAACACCAGCTATAATGATTAGTAAGCCAAGTAATATTTTTAGATTAAACTTTTCTTTCCAAACAAGAATACCAACAATCGCAGTAAGAGCAGTTCCTGCACCAGACCATATTGCATAAGCAGTTCCTAACGGAATGTGTTCTAATGCTTTGGAGAGAAGGTAAAAAGCACTCCCCATACCTATTACTAAACCAACTGTAGGGACTAATTTCTTAAAGCCATTTGATGCCTTCATCATAGAACTTCCGAATACTTCAAATAAGATTGAGCCAATTAATAATACATATGGATTCATGTGATATCCTCCTAGGTTGTAGATTCAATTAATTTTTCGATGATTTTTTCTCGTAAGTCAAAATTGATTTGTCCCAACTTAAAGAACTCGGAATAATAAAGACCATCGAGGGTAAGCCGAATTGTTGTTGCTAGTACAGAGTCAATACCATCCTCATCAATTTTTGATTGAATATACTCGAAGTGGACGAGGATGTTTTCTGTAACAGTATGGTTCAATTTCGAAAAAGAATGAGATGCTATATTTAGAACTTGAGAATTGTTTAAATCATCAGTGTATGCATGTATTAAGGCGCGAGTCCATTTTCCTTTTTCTATAGGATCATTCTCAGCTAATTCATTAAATCGGTATACAAAGTCTTGAAAAATTAGTTCAGTTATTCCAGCATATAATGCTTCTTTTGAGGGGAAATGATACAATAAACCACCTTTGCTAACATTGGCTTGCTTTGCGACTGCTTCTAATGTCAAAGTATCAAAATCGTTTGAACCTAAGAGTTCTATTGCAGCATTTAGTAGATGCGCTCTTTTGTCCTGTCCTTTTGCTGACATGATTACCCTCCTTTTATTATTCCATGAGATTATTATACCGTCCGGACGGTTTTTTGTCAAAATAAACTTACCTTGAATTTATTTTGATAGGGATGTTCCAGAGTCAAAGTTTGTATTGTTTCTTAGAAAATGATTCTGTTAAAGGGCGCTATTCTGACATATGAACCAGCGTCCTTATTACATATAAGAAGCGCCATTGTTGAAGAAGCGCCTCAAAATTCAAGATACCTTAGTTCATTAAAGATTTATAAAGTATGCAAAATCATTCAAAATAACGTTCCCAAATAAAAGTTTGGACGCAAACGAAAATCCTAGAAATCTTGCTTAAATAGTATTTCTTGGATTCATTAAGGTTGTAAATACGCATCTTTCTTACACTAACCCTACGATAAAAGTGTAGGAATTTTAAGTTTTGTTCATCATTTAGTTTTGTTCATCGCTCAAATTGAGGTGTATCAACAGATAAAAGGTTTTATCTCTTAAAAGAATATCCTATACAGGGGGCGTCTCGAATGCCTACAACATCACACCACAGGATAGCACGCTCAACCGTTACGGGGACCAGGCCTATATGGAGGACGTCATCCGGAAGGCCGGCGGCGCGACCGACTTCGAGGCGATCATTACCTATCCGGATACGAAAACTCATATCCCTTCACACTATGAATATACCTACACGGTCAGAGGAAATGTCGTCACCGATTCCTTCGACAATGTGAACCCGGACGAAGTGAACGAAGCGCTCGGCCTCACAGAAAGTGAGCCGGAACCCTCAGCCACGACAGAGCCCACCGAACCTACTGTCGATGTATCGAGCGTAGATGCGAATGGCAACGGTCAGGTGACGATTCAAGAGGCGAAAGACGCCGGTTTCACGATGCCGATTATGAGCGACCATTGGCTTTATCCTTACATGCGTGATAACGACAATGACGGAATGGTCGGAGAATGATTTCAACCTGAAAATTAAAACAATGATGATTGCATAAAAAGACATCCTCTATTTTTAAGAGAATGTCTTTTTTTATGTTCATGTACGCTTTCGCTTCACTTTATCAAGCCGAATTTTCTCGATCAATTCTTGAAGGAGTGAAGCTAAAACTTGGCTTCACTTCACTCTTTGTCATGTAATCATAATCTACCACTTTTAAATGCTCTAACACCCACATCTGTATGAACTTGTTAAATCATTACTTAACTGATTTACCTGCTCAATATACAGATACGTAAGCAGTAATACTTAGTTATTTTTAAATATAAGCTCAACTACTCAGTAAATTCTATATTTAGTTTACAATCTTTCTTTTTAGAATAAACCAGGCCACAACCAGATAAATCAATAGCAGAAATCCGCTAAAAACCATGTTGGCTAACCATGGCATAGTTCCCATGAAAAGCTCTTTCGAGGCCGCATCAAACCATATTAATACGCTAAAGAACGGAATAGCACTAAAAAAAAGCGATTAAAAAGAAACCTTCATTTGAACTGCCCCATAAAAGTTGGACGTGAAAATCCAACTTTTATGGGGTGTTTTTTATGACCAAATTCACAAAGACGTTGAAAATACAGATCGCTGAGCGCTACTTGGCAGGTAAAGACGGCTACACTGCGTTAGGCAATGCGTTCGGGGTGAACCGTAAGAAGATACGTGAGTGGACACTTCTCTACGAACGCTGGGGAGAGACGATCTTCGATCCGTCCTATACAGCCCACTCGCAGGCGTTTAAACTAAGGGTACTAAACGATATGGCGGAAAACGGGCTGTCCTTGATGGACGCGGCCCTAAAGTACCGACTCTCCTCTCTCGGGATGATCTCCACCTGGCGATCGACGTACGAACGGGAGGGACCTGAGGGTCTGGCCGCCAAGCCGAAAGATCGTGCCCCGATGCCGAGACGGAAGAAGCAGGAACCCAAAGAGATGACGGAGGTCGAGAAGCTCAAGGAACGGGTCGAGTACCTCGAGATGGAGAACGCCGCGTTAAAAAAATTGAAAGCCTTGGTTCAAGAAGAGGATGCGCGACGAACCGGATCAAGGCCCAAGTGATCGACGAGCTACGAGCCACCTATCCTGTACCGGGGCTCCTCCAGGTGCTCGATATGGCTCGAAGCGTCTACTACTACTGGCGGACGCGCCTGACGGCCGATGACAAGTACGCGGACGTGAAGGAAGCGATCCAGGCCCTCTTCCACGAACACGAGGGACGTTGTGGCTATCGTCGCATCCATGCGCTCCTCGAGCGCCAAGGCTTCCGGCACGACCCGAAGACCGTGTTGCGTCTCATGGACGAGCTCGATCTCAAGTGCCTCGTCCGCATGAAGAAATATCGGTCCTACAAGGGAGAGGTCGGAACGATCGCACCGAACCTCCTCGAACGGGATTTTCAGGCCACAGGCCTAAACCAGCAGTGGGTGACCGATGTCACCGAGTTCCATCTTTTCGGGGAGAAACTCTATCTCTCACCGATGATGGATCTGTCAAACCGGGAAATCATCGCCTATTCGATGTCCGTTACGCCTAGGTATCCGTTCATCGGCGAGATGTTGGACCAAGCCATCGCAAGACTCGACAGTGATACAAGGCCAATCCTCCATTCTGACCAGGGCTGGCAATACCAGTTCCGAGCGTTCACGGCGAAGCTGCGCGAACACGGCATCACCCAAAGTATGTCCCGAAAGGGTAACTGTCTCGACAACGCGGCCATCGAAAGCTTCTTCGCCGTGCTCAAGTCCGAGCTCCTTTATCTCAGGAAGTTTAAGGATATGGCGCATTTCAAACAGGAGCTCGAGCGCTACATCGAGTATTACAATCATCGTCGAATCAAGAAACGACTAAAAAACCTGAGCCCGGTTTGATATGCTCCCCAATAGGTAGACAGATGAAATAACAAATCTGTTTATCTGATTGGGGAGTGTTTTTTTATGGCGAGAAGTCGGCATTCGATCGAACAAAAACTGAGTGCGCTGCGCATGATGGAAGAAGAAACCTATACGTGGAAGGAAATCATGGAAGCGCATAACGTCTCTGAGAATACCCTCCGGGTGTGGAAAGTGAAATTCGATACCGGCGGGATCGACGCGTTGAAGGAATCGAGGACCTGGAGACATTACACCAAGGAACAAAAGATTGCCGCCGTCCGTGACTATCTCGATGGGGCCACCACGGTGGAAGTCCTCTCCAACCATCAAATCAGTGATGGATCTGTTCTTCGAAAATGGATTAAGAAGTATACTAGTCATAGCGAGTTAACAGATTCGAGAAAAGGGATGAATCGAGCTATGACAAAAGGAAGAAAAACTACATTCGAAGAGCGCTTCGAGATCGTGAAATACTGTTTGGAGAATGGACGCAACTACCAGCAGACCGCGGAACAATATCAGGTGTCTTATGGGCAAATCTATAGCTGGGTCAAGAAGTATGACACGGACGGGGCAGAAGCGCTCCTGGACCGCCGTGGGCGTACGAAGCCAGAGGACGAACTAAGTGAAGAGGAGAAGCTGAAACGCCAGATCCGGCAAATGGAGCTTGAGAACGAACTTCTTCGTGCGGACAACCTGTTCCTAAAAAAGTTAGAGGAGATCGAGAGGAGGTCGTGATCAGCCAGGTACGGCTACAGCAACGATATATCGCCATCAAAGAATTATACGAAGAGGAGGCCATCTCGATCGTCCTCCTCTGTCGAGTCGCCGGCATCTCACGGGCGGCCTATTACAAATGGTTGAACCGTACCATACCGGTGCGTCAAGAAGAGAACGAGAAGCTTCTGGAGGACATTCGTCTACTCTATGACCAGGCGAACGGCACATACGGGTACCGTCGGATCACGATGACAATCAATCGGCTGCGCCGGCAACAGAGCCTGTCCCGATTCAATGAGAAGCGAATCTATCGCTTGATGCATAGCCATGGGATCCAATCGGTCATCCGCCGGAAGCGGAAGAGACATAAGAAGTCAACGCCGCAACATGTGGCCGAGAACCTGATGAACCGAGAATTCAGTGCGTCCCGCCCGGACGAGAAATGGTGCACCGACGTCACCGAGTTCAAGTATGGGACCGGGAAGAAGGCGTATCTGAGCGCGATCATCGACCTGTATGACGGCTCGATCGTCGCCTACCGCATCGGAAGGTCCAATAACAACGGGCTCGTCTTCCAGACGATGATGCCAGCCATCGCGGGGCTCCGTACAGGAGCACGTCCGATGATCCATAGCGACCGAGGGTTCCAATATACCTCAAGAGGGTTCAAACAGATGGTAGAAGACGCGGGAATGACCCGCAGCATGTCCCGGGTCGGGCGTTGCATCGACAACGCCCCGATCGAGAGTTTTTGGGGCACCTTGAAAGTGGAGATGTACTACTTGCGTGAGTTCCAGGCCTATAGCGAACTCACGAGGGCCATCGAGAACTACATATCGTTCTACAACCACGATCGTTTCCAGAAACGACTAAACGGCTTGAGCCCTGTCGAATACAGGTCTCAAACCGCCTAGGCTGGTTTTCATTATTTGTCCTGTCTACTTGACAGGGAGCACTTCAGTTGAATACCGGACGCAGGTTCTAAAGGTCGCCTAACAAAATTATTTAGTGTCTAACTTTTTTGGTTCAGTTCACATTTGCATTTTTCCTTTTTTTAGAAACGAAATAACCAAACATAAATATCAGTATAGACCCGATTCCTAAATATACATAAAACAAAGCATCTATCGGCAAGTTAAAGAAATTATCCACTTGTATGCCCCTTGCATGAAGACTATTTTAAAATACTTACTTAGTTGGGTGAATAGGATCAATTTTTTCAGGAAAGTGATTTTGTGACCCATTACTTACACTACCTTTTGTATCTATACTTGGTGAAAAACTGAAAACTGTCATGATTGTCATGATAATCAATATTTTTTTTACCATCTGATCATCTCCATAGATTCTTCATTTTGGTGAAACGCTACTAATAATTTCTGATATTTAGAATGATTTTTATTTTTATAGTAATCTAAGAGTTCCAAATATCTTTTTCTTATTTCAATATAAGAGTTTTCTTTTTCGATTAATCTTAAGTAATTAGTTTCAAGTAACCGATAGTATTCTTTCTCATTTTTTTTACTCTTTAGAATCATTAAATCGGCATAAACCAAATATTTCTTATGAAGCTTACACTTTGACGCACTATTCTTGAAAGATGATGTAAATTCTAAAATCTCTTCTTCCTGAAGATCGTTTAAATGGAGCTTGGTTTCCCACATGGCAAGAATCAAAAGACATTGATGTTCTTCTTTAGTTGAAAAATATTGCTCGCAACTCTTAAACACTTCAAATGCCTCGTCATATCGTTTTGCATTTTTCAAGAAGATACCATAGTTATATCGCGTCTCGTGTAACATATTTTCATTACGGAACTTTGATAGCATACGCAACAACTCAATATACTCTTTTTCTGCTTCTTTCATTAAACCCAATCTTGAGTAATTAATGGCCATAACCGACTTACAAGTTATCATTCTGGTAAAATTCGTCCCTTTACCAAAAGATTCATATGCTTTGTTCATATGGATTAAAGAAAGTGACGGACTAATGTTATAGCTGTAAATGAGACCTTTCTGGTAAAAGAATTCAGCCTTATCGTCACTCACTATTAGATCTTCATTTGATTCAGCATATTCTGCAGCCTTTTTAGAATCTTTATACTTATTCAGGAAAGACATTTTTAATATGACAAATTTACTCATGTCGGTATTGGACATCACCTCTAAATTATCAAGTGTGTATAAGAGAGATTCAGCCTTTTCATGGTTTTTTTCGTTTAATTCATTGGCCAATTGAGCCAATAGGTATTGATTCAAATAATCACTGACTATGTAATGTGACTCCTCCTTTTCCATCATTTCAAAAGTCGATTTCATTTGACTAACTTCACTGTAAGACCAATGGTAATAAAAGTCATCAATAAGTTTTACTAGTCTTTGATGCTGATCTTTCTCAAAATCAATTTTTTTCCCAAGTCTTTCGAGAAGCAGATGTAATGTCTCTTGATTAGGAAGGTACACACCTTTTTCGATTTTGCTTAAATGTGAGATAGAACATATCCCAGTTGCGACTTCGTGTTGGGTTTTCTTAGCTTTAATACGATTAAATCGGATGATATTCCCAATATATTTATACAATTTAATCTCCTCCACCTCATATTATCCCAAATTTCAAATGGTAAATAAATGCTATATTTTGAATAAGGCTTAGTTCAAAAGTCAAATTTTTAATGTGAAGGAGACAATGAATTTTAGGATTTGTTATTTTCACCAGATTTTCATCAAAAAATATTGGAGGTTTTTTTAATGTTTAAGTCAAAAACAATTAAAATCTTAGGTTCACTAGCTTTGAGCGCATCGATTTTATCAGGAGTGCCAACTTCAGTGTCAGCAGTAGAAAATGATGTTCCTATTTATGCACCAGTTTACGATGGAACGGTATATCAATCGACACTCACTAATACATTAGTAAAGCTTCCTAAATGGACGCATATTGCTACAAACACATCGTCTCTTGTAGACACAGTAAACTATGAGGTTTCTCGTCGTGTATTTGCTACTGGAACTCTTACAGGTGAAACAGAATTTAAAATTTTGCAAAATGGCCTAAAAGTAACAGCCGAGGCTTCTTATGGGACGGATACCACCAAATCAACTAAATTCGCCTTTAATATTCCTCCAAAATCCACGCGGAAATTAGTTTATGGTAGCATCGGTGTCGATACCACAGGAAAATTAGTCACATACTCTAATGGTTTGATATCAAGATCAAAAGCTGTTTCTGCAGACTACACCCGTTACAGCTACTCTGAGAACCTTGCATACTGATATATGAAAAAATATGTTGCTATATACGTTTTAGCGAGTGCTTTAGTATTGGCATCATGTAGCGAAAACGATTCATCAAAGAGTACTTCTTTGGGTAAAGAGATGTCTAACGAGAAAACTGAACAAACTACCCAGGATGTTTCAGGTACAAAACAGTATGTATCTATTAATGAATACATCGAAAGTATGGTAGCTCAACAATTTTCATTTATAAGTTTCGAAAAGGAAGTAGAAAACAATGAATTGATCACAACCGTAACGTTCTCAGTAGATAACATTCTAAGTCCAAAATTCACTTCTACTGAGCAGCAGTTTTACTGGAGTGTTCAACTTCCAACTTCTCTTTTCGAAAAGGTATCGGACGTACCTGAGCCGGTTATGTTTGTTCCTGTATCTGGGGAAGAGTTAACAGATAGTGAGCGAGAAAAATCTCGTTATGCTAACTTTTATCGGATGGAACAACGGTTTAAAGTCTCAGAAGAACACGTCGCGGAAGTAGAAGAGTTGATTCAAAAAAATGACTCTGGATACGCATTTAAACTTCATGATGAAAATTATGAAGAAGCATTCGTATTTGTTGATTTGGAATCTTTTGTAAATATAGACTGATTATTCAACAGCAAAATAGATATTCTCAACAAAAGAATTCACTTCAATCCCGAAGAGAATTCTTTTTTACTACGCTTACTTTAAAGAATTTAAATGGTGTTTTTTGCGTGGCGTTAGACGCGCCCACGCTCTTGGTTTTGACGTTGCCCCTACGCTCCGTGCTTTCCGTCAGAAAGGTCCAGAAACCTAGAGATGCGGCGGTGAACCAACAGCTCTTGTTATCGGGCCGTCAGGGGGGCAGCGGTGCGATGAGCGACTTCGCCCTAAGGCGTTAGACGCTCACGCATGAGCCCGGATCACCATTCCTTCTCCCAGGCCCCCTCCTCAGACTCACCCCAATCCTCGAAGCGATACTTGATGAGCGAATGAACATGTATCACGTCGTAATATGCGTGATAACAACAACGACGGAATGATTTCAACCATAAATTAAAATAATGATGATTGTATAAAAAGACATTCCCCACTTTTAAAGAGAATGTCTTTTCGTGTTTAGTTTCGTCTTCCGTTCACTTTATCGAGCCGGATCTTCTCGATCAACGCATGAATGATCTGTTCATCTCTTCCATCGAAATCTTTGTTGAAGGGAATCCGCCTCCCTTCGAACATAAAGTAATCAAGCAGGTAAGGGACACGCGGTGTCGCGTGGCCCCACGTGTGCTTCGAGCAACGTTCCCAGACCTCGGCTTCGAACTCTTTTGAATACCGCATATGCTCGACAGCGGCCTTGACCTCTGATTTCTTCAGGACGAAGTAGTCCTCGAAGACGAATTTGCCGAGCAACTCGTACCACATCTCCTCGCGAGCTCGCTCTTTAATCGCTTCTACATCGACTTCGACGTGATACGGGGCCTCTTCTTCATTCTTGACCATATCCCGAGCTTCCCCTGTCACCGACTCTGGATACAACTCCCATCCTTCCGGCATCCGTTCTTTGATGAACTGTTCGAGCGCCTCTTCACTGATCCGATAGCCTTTTTTACGCGACTCGAGCGGTTCTGCCTGGATCACGCCTTTTCGTACCCAGTTGCGGACTGTCTCCTTGTGGCTGGTAATCTTGTTCTTCGATAGAATCTCAAATGCCTCGTCAATCGTATACATATATATCCCCCTTTAATACAATGATGTTTTTATTAAATAATACCATAAACATTGTATTAAATTAAGATGTTATCTTAATCCACTTCAAATTAATCAGAAATCGGTGAATGACTTCCAAACAAAAACACCATTCGGCTGAATGGTGTTCATTCTATATGAAATTTAGATACAATTTAAAACAAATCAACTTTCTTTTAAACCATCAATTACATTAAATACTTTCACAAGAAGCTCTTTATCTTTAACCTCATCTTTTTCCAGGCCATCTGGTAAGAAAAATCTCCAAGAAATACTATCTTCCGTATTTCGACCGTTAAAACCTTGAACGTAACCACTTTCCTCATTAGCAGCCATTTCCATCGTAGTATTTTCACTTACAAAAGCAAAGTCCATAAATCCTTCAGTGCCAAAAAAGAAAACTGGATATTTCACTGTGTTGAAGAAAGGGACATACTTTTCTTTGTCGGCCTCAGAGAAAGCACTCTCAGTAATAATTATTGCGTCAAATGTAGACACATTATGGTCCAAAGCACTTAATTTGATGTTTTCATATTTTACATTATTTATCTCAGGGAGTTCTTGATCACCTATTACAGCAATTTCTAAGATTCTTCCTTCATAATTTCCCACTTGATGATTCATATTTTTTTCTTGGGAATGAAAGTTTGGGTTACCACAGCCCACTAATAAAACCGAAAATAAAACTCCTGTAATTAGTTTCCTCATAAGAGTGTGTTCCTCCTTAATAAATAATACATTTTTCATAAATATCTAACCTTTTAACTGCTCTTTCATTTGTTCTTACTTTATTATATACCATGCTTCAATTAAACAAAAATACAATAAAAGACAAATAATGTATTTATAAAATTTTATTTAACATTTTTTTACTTGGTGTTATAGCGATAGTGTTCGGAAAATAATATTACTAAAATTTAGGGGGAACTGAAATGAGAAAAGTATTTGCGTCTTCTTTATGTGCTTCTATGTTAATTATTGGTGGTGTATTCATTAATCCCGATGAGACACAAGCGTCCTCATCGAAGTCTACTAGCAGTGTTTCAAATCTAGAATTGATAGATTTAAACAATTTAGAGGACCTAGAAAAAACAGGTAATGTAACAGTTGAAGAAGTTACATATGATCAGTTTGTAACAGAAACTGCTGAACAGAAGGGTTTATCTAAAGAAGAAGTTAAAAGAATACACCCTAATCGTTCTAAATTATCAGGTACGACTCCATCCAGCTTTTCCACTAGAAGTAGTCTAGTATCAACTCAAGCTGTATCTTCAAATGTAAATAGAATGCATAGAGTTACAATTACACAAAATGTCGGAATCTCTTACAAACCTTCTGTACAAATTTTTATTTGGACATATAGCTCTGGATCATTTGTTCAGTACAAATACATAGAAGATGTTGGTATAATTCAGCCTAGCCAAACTAATTCAAAAAAATTCGATGGTGTAATTAAAGCTAAAATCACAGGAACTACTTCAGTTTGGTGGATGATTAATGGTGATTTTTATAATCACGGCAGTACAACGATTACTATTGGAGGTGAAGGTCCAGTTGCAGTTAAAGGTAAAACTGTAACAGCAACTTTTAGTGTTTCGAATTCAGATAATCATTATAGAGCTTGGGACAATAGTGGAACAAAATAATTCAAATATCTATTGATGAATTTCATAGCTCAGTATAATATCTCTCAATTAAATTCTCTAAACTTAAAGCGGGTTACGATAAAATTCAATCCGAAAAATATTTTAGAAAAATATTTCAGAATAATTTTTTTCTATACAAGGCTCATTATAAAATCTAGAATATTTTAAACAGAGGAGCGTTTTCCAAATTAGGAATGACGCTCCTCTGTTTTAGTGGCTTTGTAGTTACCCCACCTGGCATGCCACTTTTAAAGGGGGCATAGAGTCACATATTTCAGTTGTTTGGTAATAGATTTGTCAAGGTAGCTGTTAAAAATACCATTCAGCTCTCAATTTGAAGTATTCCTCGTAATGTTCCTGACTTGCTCAATGCCTCAATGGATTTTTTCTGCTCTTTGCGAATGTTTCTACTTTCTTGATTGTGAAAATTTAGATTGCTTGATAATTCGATTCTGCGGAGAAAAACTACTACGTCAGTTGACTTTTTACAATTCATTCCTCACAAATAGAATTCCATGTCGGATGACATTCCCGTGATACTTTCCTAGTGAGTGTAATAATCTTCCTTTCATGTAAATTCTGAATTTAATGTACAAGATTCGGGCGGTATAGGTTTCATTACGTTACGCAAACGTTTTTATACGACGGTTTGTCAAATTAAGCGCAACACTTCCTCGGTGAAGGCCTCGTGTGCGGTTTTCCAGTTCAGGCATTTTCTCGGCCGCCCGTTGATCTTGGTGAGCGCGTCCGCGAGTTCGTCATGCGCCACCTGCGCGAAGTCCGTTCCTTTCGGGAAGAACTCGCGCAGGAGCCCGTTGGCGTTCTCGTTGCTTCCCCGTTGCCACGATGCGTACGGGTCGGCGAAATACATCGGCACACCGAGTGACGCCTGGATGCGCTCGTGACCGCTGAACTCCTTGCCCCGGTCCGTCGTCGCCGTCTCGAACGTGCCGTCCGGGAAGGCGACGTGCACCGCATGGATCGCCCCCTCCATCGAGGCCGCGGTGCGGTCCGCGATCGGCAGGGCGAGATAGAACCGGCTCTTCCGCTCGATGAACGTCGCGACGCACGCCTTCGACTTCCCTCGTCCGGAGACGACGGTGTCGAGCTCCCAGTGCCCGAACGTCCGGCGCCCCCTGACCTCTGGCGGTCGTTGCGAGATGGAGAGTCCGACGTTGATGCGTCCGCGCGTCTCGGTCGGCTTTTGACGTTTCCCTTTCTGGCGGAGCACGGTCAGGGGCACGTCGATCCGTCCCGCATAGATCCAACGGTAGATGGTGGAGAAGGCGAGCTTTCCGTTGAAGAGCCGTCCCACGATCTGTTCCGGGGACCAGGTCGCACGCAGCTTCTCGACGATCGTCCGGCGCATCGTGTCGTCGAGTTTCGTCTTGGCGCCACAGTTGGTCTTCGCCTTCTCGTAGCGTTTCTGGGCACGTCCCGATTCGTAGCCGGGGTTCCGTCTGATCTCCCGCGAGACGGTCGATGGCTGTCGCCCGATCCGTCTCGCGATGGACCGGATGGACATCCCGAGCTCCAGATACGTCTCTATTTTCACGCGTTCCGTTGTGGTAAGATGGGTGTAGCTCATAGCGATTCCTCCGTCTGAATGTGTGTTGTGGTGACTTCATTCTACACGAGGACGTCGCTGTGGGCTTTTTTTGTGTTCACTTTTGGGTGTTGCACTTAATTTTATAATTCATCATACTTAATTGTTTGGATTCAACCTTTCGTTGAACACCTTTTTCATTCGCCAACAGTTCTACAGACGCGCCCACGATCATGCTTTTGACGTTTTCCTCACGCTCCGTGCCTCCCGTCAGAATTGAAGGCACGAACGCTACGAAGCGTCCAACTTGAAGAGGAGAATCAAAAACTTCACTTGGAAGTGCAACTCCTACGCCGCGAAAAAGAGACGTTCGAAAATCGCCTACAGGAACAGGTCGAGCTTGCGGTGCTACGGGAGCGAAACAAGCTATCGGATCACAACTAAAATGAAGAAAAGTACCCAAGATGCTGATCAAATACATCCTCGTAAAATCGAAGGATGCGCTTTTTTGTTCCGTTTCATCCTACAATCTCTACACGTTTTGCCTTGTGACTTTCAAACATCTCTTATATGCTAAGGTGGTGAAATATAGGTCATCAACCACAAAAATAGTCATTTGTTACAAAAATAAATATGTTTATTTCATTTGAATACATTTTAAATGGGTTATAGTAGGATTAAACATAGTCATAAACGAAAGGAATGAACATGTTTAATCGATTATAATGATTAACGAGGAGGTTTCCTATGCGCAATTACAACTATCAGTACCTGACCAATCTGGCCTTACCGATGGAAACGGTACGATTGATTGGTCGCATCAACGAATACAAAGGCAAACAGGACCTCTATAAACAACAGGCGCCTCAAATCCTGAACACCTTGCGTGATGTGGCGGTCATCCAATCGACCAAAGCCTCCAATGCTATTGAGGGGATCGTCGTGACGGAGAGCCGCCTACACACCATCATGTCGAAGACCTCGGACCCGGCCGACCGCTCAGAAGCGGAAATTGCCGGATATCGAGACGTATTGAACTTGATCCATGCTTCGGCACAGGATATCCCGATCAATCCGAACATTCTGCTGCAGCTCCATAAAGAACTTTATAAGTTTGTGCCGGTCGAGGGAGGCCGATGGAAGAATGTCAACAATGAGATCAGCGAAACCTTCCCCGACGGCACGCGTCGGACGCGCTTCGTACCTGTCCCAGCGTTTGAAACACCCGCTGCCGTGCAAGCCTTATGTGACAGTATGAGAGAGCGTCGTCAAAATGAAGACGTCGACCCACTCATCCTGACGGGGATGTTCGTGCTCGACTTCTTATCGATTCATCCGTTCAATGATGGAAACGGGCGTATGGCCCGTCTTGTGACCTTATTGATGCTCTATCAACATGGTTTCGAGGTCGGCCGCTATATCAGTCTCGAGAAGATTGTCGAGGAACGCAAAGAGGATTACTATGAATCGTTACGATTGTCATCGATCCATTGGCATGAGAACCGACAAGACCCGTTCCCATGGATCAACTATCTGTTGAGCGTAATTCTTGCCGCTTATAAAGAGCTTGAGGAGCGCGTTGGCCTGGTTACGTCAGGCAGTCAGAACAAGACCGTTCGAATCAGGCGCTTCGTCGAAGGCCGAATTGTCCCGTTCACCAAATCAGATATTCGACAAGCTTGCCCCGACATCAGCGAGGCGACCATCAACCGTGTCCTTCGTGAATTACGTGACGAAGGAATCATCGCCCCATCTGGACTTGGACGAAGTGCGAAATGGATCAAACAGTGACTGCATGAATACGTGACATTACTTTTTATATAAAAACACCATTCAACCGAATGATGTTCCTCGATTCATAAATTAAATTTTAACCTTTTCATTTTATGCACAAAAAATCTTCATATACAAAGAGAATGACAAGTTGCTCTTTGTATATGAAGTTCAATTATTTTTTAGCTTTGGCAATTTCTTTTGCAAAACGATTCTTTACAGTATCTTTCATCTTCTCATGTTTTGCTTTATCGTTGTCATGCCCATGTTCTGCTAAGTTAACGATTTGATCCGTGCTCTCTAAATTAAATCTACCATTGGTCATATTAATGACGCCGTACTTGCCATTAGTATTTTTCTTAAGATAAATAATATATTGTTGTCCTCTTGAAATTTCTTGATAGTTCTCAACAGACAATATCTTGGAACCGTCTTCTAACAAAGCAATCGGCTCTATAACAGAAATCTTTTTATTGTCCGCTACCTTTTCTGAAGCTGGTTGTTTCAAAACTTGTTCAACCGTAATCGATGTCTTTGTGTAAAAATCTTCGATAGCTTTTGGTAAACCTTCTTCTTCATCACTACTTGGTACATATTTCACGATGTGTTCACGATCCATAAAGTCTTCATTTGTGCTTGCTATAACCACTAATTCTGCATCAGCAAACAATTCAGCCTCTGTTTCATATTCAACAAAGTTACCATGTGTGACAACACGCTCAACTTCACTATTTTCATTCGTACTACTTTGACTCACATTAACTTCGCTTGAGCTAATTTTCTTAGAATTAATCTCATTAGACCCGGTATCAACGTTATCTCCATTACACCCAACTAACAGTAAAGAAGCTGTCATTGCCGAAAGAAGAAAATATGTGCTTTTCATTTAAACTCCTCCTTTTACCACTTTTTATTAATTTCTCCAGAATCATAACTTGTTAGAGTAGAAGGAATGTTATACCACCCTTGAACCATAACAGAGTTATATGGAGGCGTCACATGGGCCATTTTCAACGTATGACCAACTTCATGGGCAGCATTATAATTTACCCGTGAAGAAGTAAATGTTGATTGTGCTCTCATTTGGTTATCGTAAATAAATACTGTTGTATAATCCCAGTACCCACCCACTGCTGCTTGCGTACCCGTGCTAGTATAAGGAATGATTTGTCCTAACAGACCACTAACAGATGTATTTCCTACATAATAAATATCGGGACGCGCCGACGTTGAAGTCGTTTTTTTAATGTTAACTTTTGAATTTGCATTCCAATAAGAACGGGCAACATCGTAGTTCCCAACGTATCCATATGTACTAACGCTTGAATGATAGTAAGCATATGGTGCGGCATTATTTTTCCTGCCTCCTGCAAAATAGTCAGCTTGTGCTACAGATTCAAAACATACGGTAGTGAAGAATACGGCTGTAAACAATGCCATCCAAACTTTAAAACGTTTTTTCTTTGTATTAAACATAAATATTCCCTCCTTTTTGTTTTTCAATGCCTTGTGTAGACGTCAAGTAGATTTTGACACTTTTTGCTCGTTTGCCTTTTACACTTCTGCCGAAAACAATGATTTCCGGTTCCTCATCCGATGACTGTCGTCATCACTATGTATGATTTCGACGCGATGGAGTAAGCGGTCCAGTATCGCAGTCGTGATGCCCTGATCCCCAATCAATTCGCCCCATTGATCGGGGCTTTTGTTCGAGGTCAGGATGATCGAGCTGCGCTCATAAAGGTGGTTGACGAGATGGAAGAAGAGATTGGCTTCTCGTTGGTCCATGGCCATATACATCAGGTCATCGATGATGACCAGGTCCGAATCTCGCAACCTTTTTAACTGGATCTTCGACTTGCTTGAGAACTCTTCACTTTTTAATAGTTGGACGAGTTCGCCCATCGTGACGAAGTATACCTTGAACCCGTGGTTGACCGCCTCGATTCCCAGCCCCACAGCCAAAAACGTCTTTCCGACGCCCGGAGGGCCCAAGAGGATCAGGTTGTACTGTTGTTCGAGCCAGTTGAGCTGTTTCAACTGCTTCAGCTGTCGGGCGGTTAGTGCGGTCTGTTCCTCTAAATTGAACTCCGAGAGGGATTTAATGAACGGGAATCGGGCCCACTTCATTCGTCTCTCCAAACTTTTAGCGTCTCGTTTGGCACGTTCATGGTTCGTGATGGCACTTAGAAATTCGATATACGTCCAGGAGGCCATTTCGGCCTCTCTCAAAATCTGTGGGAGGGCGTCAGCCGTCTCGGCGAGACGAAGCTGCCGAAAGTCCTGTTGTAACTCGGAAACGCTTTGACTCATTTTGCCGTCACCCCTTTCAGGATGTCGGTGTAGGCTTGGATCGGTCTCGTTGCGACCTGTATCCCGGATTTCTTCGGACGTTCGGTATCGGGTTTTGTATCACACCCATCGTCCGCGAGGATCGCGAGATAGTGGACCACGTCTCGGAAATCGTTGGCGCTGAACAGACTCTCTTGCGAACACTTTTCCAGTGCCATCGTTAAGTGATTGGGATACATGGTCGCGACGTCCCTGATGATGTTGAACTGGTCACGTCGGTATCTCGGGTAACGCTTTGAGAGCTCACCCAGATAATCGGACGCCGACTCTCTGTCCTCGAAATAGGTGAGGACCTGTTGCTTCAGTTCTTCGATTCCTTTGGAACGATCCCGAAGGTGGTCACGGCTTTGAATCAGTTTTCCGCTCTCTTTGCTGACCCGGTGGTCTGCGATCACTTCTCCCTCGGGAGATTCGCGAATCAATAACCGTTCCTGTTCGGTCACCTCGAGGAACACCATCTTCTTCTTGACCGATGAGTAGGTCCCGATTGGGACGGTGTAACGGTTTGAGCGATAACGGATTGTGTTGTCCTTGCTGACGTTCCTTGCTATACTTTCGGTACGGATACTTTCGAAAGAGAGTAGCGATAAGACCGGTTGTAAGTGTTGTTTTTCGACGGAGAACACTTCAGCTGGTCTTTTTTTCGTTGTCTGATGGACGTTGTGATTTCCTGTCCTCTCCAGCCATCTCATGGAACGGTCGTTCCAATCCTCGATATGCCGGTAAACTCGGCTGTCCGCGAAGTTCCGTTTGATGTACTTCACGACGTTCTCGATCATACCCTTTGACTCCGGGTCGGCCCGACGACATAAGTGGATCCTAAACTTTCGTTCGTTCACGTAGGCTTGAAACTCATTGGTCAATAGGACGTCACCTGCGTTCTCGTTGATTGCGATGAGGTGATCCTGGTCGTAGACGATTTCAGAAGGACGCCCACCATAGAATTGGAACGCATTTTCGTGGCAGTGAATGGTGTCCCTGGTGGTGAACGGTCGTTCTCTCCATTCGACATATTTCATCCGAGAGTGCGCAAGTACGAACGCGATGAAATAAAGCTTTATCATTTTTCCATCTTTAGTCCGTTGTCTGGTCTCACCCCAGTCCACCTGTATTTGCTTACCCATCGGTTGTTCTGGGATGGCCTCGTAATGGCGGACGACCCTTTTCTTTTCAATCTGATAGATTTCTCGGATTTCCTTCACGTATGTCCTGACCGTGCTCGATCCGACCGAGAGGTCGGGATATCTTTCAAGTAACCAGTCATAGACTTGTGCGCTGCTCAAATGCGGATACTCCTCCAACCATGCAATGATCCAGTCTCGATAAGCATCGAGCTTCTTCTTTCGTGAACAGGCTTTCCCGTCAAATTCATGTAGGGCATCTTCATATGTCATCTTCAGGTACTTATATACCGTCGGTCTCGATACCTTCAGTGCTGTGGCGATTTGAGCCACTTTCATGTTTTGCTGATACATTTGATGAATTTTGATGTGTAGCACTAACTTTTCCTCCAAATCGATTCCCTCCAGATAAAATAGCCTTAACTAATCTATCGGAGTTCTGTTCTGATTTTTCGGCAATAGTGTAAAATCGTATCGAGCAAAAACTGTCAATTTTATTCTAGCGTTCACACCTTGTCATAAAGACATCATAATTCTATCATATTTTTCTTTTTATCCCTGTAATGGATTGTTTAATTTTTACATAAAAATACGCATCTAAAAATTTAGGTCGAGAGATGGATTGCAACGGGATGACGACTAGCGAAAAAATGTGAGTCATATGTAGCTTTATTCAATCTTCTGATATTCAGTGACCTGTATATTAAATTTGATTACCATCAGAACAGACTCTAACGAATAATCAATACGAATCGTATCCAAATAAAAGCACCATCGTTAAATTGTACTAGAGGATTATGCACGAGCCTGGTCCATTATTCCTTCTTATGTCCGACGCCCTCGGACACGAATCACTCTTTGAACCGGCACTTGATGAGCCGATGCCCATGCATCCCTTCATATTCAAATTCATCCTTGGATAGTTCAGAGACGACAAAGCCAAAGTCCCCCTCTGCCAATAGTATCTGTGCGATGCAATAATTTATCATAAAATAACAAGGAGAGGGGACTGCTTCAAGTAAATTCTTATCATTCTAATCTAATGATAAATGATACAAATCAGAAAGGATTTATGTAAATTTTGACTATATTTAGTTAGTTCACTTGACTGTAACTTATTATAAGGAACTTACACTCACCCCTCTTAATTTAAGAAAACCATAAAGAGAGTTTAATCAGACAGCCTATGCCCTTGCATTTGACTTTGCTCTTACGCTCCGTGCCTCCCGTCAGAAAGGGCCAGGAACATAGAGATGCGGCGGTGAGCCAGCAGCTCTTGTTATCGGGCCGTCAGGGAGGCAGCGGTGCGATGAGCGACTTCGCCATAGGGCGCTAGACGCTCACGCATGAGCCCGGATCACCATTCCTTCTCCCATGCCCCGTCTTCAGACACACCCCAATCCTCGAACCGATACTTGATGAGCCAATGGACATGCATCACCTCATATTCGAATACACCCTTGGATAGCTCTGAGACGACGAAGCTGACGTCTCCATCCTCCACCACCCAGGTCCCATATTAGATACACGATCTTGATCGGACGTTCTTCTGCATCCAGATAGATCAGCACCCGGAAGTAAGGCGAGTTCTGTCCCTCATCGAACCGGACGACCTTCTCGACGCAATGTGCCCTGTCGACGACACGCATCCACTCGGGATGTTCCATCAGTTCCGAGAACACGGTCTGGACGAACGGATCCAATTCCGCGAACGCATAGTCATCAAGCAACCCCTCATCCATCACGTCTCCCCCTTCCGGATTTCTATAGAACGATTCCCCCTCCAGAGCCAGTTCAGTCCTTGTTCATGAGCCTACAGAAATGAAGACTTTAAAAAAATGTATACACATATACATGTATACACGTATACAAATCTACATGTATACATGTATACAATGACTCCTTTTTCTTATGTACGACGATTCCGTCGAAGCATGTTCGTATTGAAAAAGACGGTTAGGTGGGTCAAGCGTTCCCCTTCCTTCACATCACAAAGAAGATCCATGCTCACGAGTTTTAAGTCGTCAAAATCTTCTTGAAGCCGGTCAGGAAGGCGTCGAAGCAATACCTCCGTCATCTCGTCCATCGTCTGTTGATCAAGTTGAAAATTATCCATCTGAATCATCCTCTCCATTTGATAGCTCAATGATACCTCGCATCCACGCAAGCAACACCTCGGCTTATTTCACGTAAGCCCTGGTGTTGTTTCAAACAAGCCCTAGGGCTTGTTTCGAAAACATGGTCATTTTCAATAAACAAACCGTGTTTTCACTTCTGCTATTTCATCAAACAATCTTCTTACGAGACAGACTAAAACAACGTCCAATCTTCACACACGAACCATCTCGTTTTCGTCATGCGAAAACGACCCTTTTCCGGATCCCGCTCTATGGATCCAGGCGAGAGCAACGCGAGTCGCCCATCCCATCAAAGAAAAACGTACGTTTTTCTTCCTTGTCCTTACCGGACGGACCGGGACCGGTCCCCCGGCCCCACTCCATTGCGTTCAACCCATGTACCCTCGCTGTTTCATGCTGACATACGACTCGTCCGCCCCGAGGATGAGATGGTCGAGCACCGGGATGCCGATGAGGTCGCCTGCTTCATGTAACCGTTCCGAGACGAGGATGTCCTCCCGGCTCGGGGTCGCGTCTTATCAAGAGTAAACTATTAAAAATCCATTAAAATCAATACTTTCACTTTGAGAACATGTATTTAAAGTAAATAACAATTAAAGCCTGTATCTTAGTTATCACTTGAGATACAGGCTTTTTATTTATTCGTTCATATAATTAAACAGTTTGCCTAAAAAATCATCGCTAATGGTTAATTGATACTGTTTTTCAACGAGATTTCGAAGTTCCATAACGAGAAGCAAAGAGTTCTTATAGGCTTCATATAGTTCTAATTCATTTAATCGGGCAGTAGTCTTTTTAAACTTTTCATAGTTTTCAGGACTAATTTCTTTTTCAAGATTCTTTGTCATATTAAACCAATTATCGGCATTTTCTTCCGCAATTCGAATGAGTTGTAGTATATTTTTTTGTAATTGAGATAAAAGTTCCAGTGAACGTGCATTTTCCCCTCTTTTAAGAACATTAATCCCCATTAACCATAGGTTGGAAAAATTATTCAATAAAAAATTTACGTTTTCTTCTGTAAGTCTATTTGGTCCCGGACCTTCCAACTCTGATAAATACAATTCTAGTTGTCCTGTTTCATCATAAATAAACATTGCTTTTGTGTCAGGAATGTAGCCTGATTCTTTGAATGAAGGAATAATATTCATTTCGTTTTCGGAAAGGAAATGAAATTCACCACGTATTAGATTTTCAAAAATTACTACTTCCGTACCGTACTCATTTTGATAGAGTAAAGTGTAGGAAGCGACTTCATTTAGCCATTTTGCTGAATCAAAGGTGGAAATTGTATCATCTTTTAGAAAAACGTAATATTCTATATCAGAGTATTGATCTCCCTCTCCTTTTGTAAAAGAGCCATACATCATACAAGCAGATATTCGTTCATCTGACTGGACAAGTTCCTTAACCCTTGCCATTAGTTCCTTTTGTTTTAACAATTCGATTCCTTCTTTCTTTATTTTGATTCAGGGAGAAATAAAAAATCCTCCCAAATAATGTTGGAAGGATTAGTCATGTCACTTTTTAAGGACTCAAATAAAACTATTTAGCCTTTTTAGCTATTCAGTCTTACATTTATTTAGTATATGGAAAAATGGGCAGACTAATCCTAAGTTTTTAAACTGAAATATACTATTTCATTTGTTAAAAATTAGATTAGTTCTTCATTGTCCACCCATCTCTCCTTTCGATTAATAGTATATTAATTTTAACACTTCAAAGTTCAAAGCACAAGTTGGTGAAACTCATAGATTAACTATTCTCTAATGTACAAATCTCCGTATAATTTTTGGATCTGGTTCCTTAATCTTATATTTTCCTCTTCTAATTCCTTTACTCTTGTTTTTAAGGTTTTAATAAGGACTTCTTCAGAACGGGAGCTTTTCTTGGGTTTTGATATTACATTTTCTGTTTTTTGCTGTTTTCGGAGAGATTCAATCCTTTGCCTAATATCATGTTCCTTATAAAGCCATGATTTAGAAACATTAGCTTCCTTTGCAACTGTGTTAAAATTAATAGTCTTACCTTCAAGCGATAGTTTAGAGATAACCTTGTCTACATTTTCTCTAGTCCGCCTGGACTTTTGCTTTGCCAAACGCACAATTTCCTCTGTATTTCGTACCTGTTTAACCATCTAACTAATCCCCTTCAGGCTGCCAATTATTTGCTCTAGTCGCTCTTTAACACGGTTATTAGTCTCTATTTGCCTTTGCCATTGCTTTTCCTTAGCGACTGCCAATAACTCCTCAGTACGATTTAACTGTTCCTCATGCTGCGATAAAATGTTCCTCATGCTGCGATAAAAACTGCTTACTTGTACAAAAATGAGTACAATCTAAACAAGCATTGGCGTGTGGACAAGAACCTGCTATTACTGGTAATCGGCAATAACCATTTGGAAGAACTTGTGCATTAATATTTTTCTTGAACCATTGAAGATCAACATCATCGACTTCATTGTCATTATCTAACTCAATTATATCTCCATTATTAGTTACCAGTTTTTCTTTGAATTTTGTAAATTCAGCTTTAAGGGTTTCATCAAAAATATGAGCATATCTGCTTGTCATTTCAGGACTTTCATGACCCAAAAACTTTTGTACAATATGCTGCGGTACTCCGTTATTAATCATTCTTGTTCCTACTGTATGGCGAAAGGCATGGGCATGGAATCTATAAATCTCGCCTGATTTATCGACTATTTTTTGCTCATAAGCTAATTTGTTTAACTCGTCTCTAAATGTTTCTTGTTTTAATGGCGATCCATCTTTTCTTGGAAAGAGGTATTCACTATCTGGAAACTCCCATGAAACTTTATCTTCCCGAACTTTAATCAATAAAGCTACCTCTTTTGATATTGGAACTATATGCTCCTTTTTCATTTTCCATTGATAATACTTTAAAAAGTAATCTCCATCTTTGTCCTCTAATAGACAACCTTTTTTCAAGGTGCACAATTCGCTTATCCTCATCCCACATTCTTGGACTATCATAGTCATCGTAGCTATATATTCGGGTAATTTATCAAGATGACTGTTCAATTGCTCCAGAACGTATTCATCTATAAAACGAGGTTTTGCTCTCGGTATTTTGGGATAGTCTTCTGGATAGATTAACACCTTGGAAGGAATATCATTCCATTCTAGCCTTAGAAGGGTACTAAATAGTCCTTCCAATATAGAGATCCTCCCATTTATTGTGCTAGGCTTTATCCCCATCATATTTAATTCGCTTAAATATGCTTCAATTTCCATTCTCGTTAATTGGTTTATTCTCTGAACGTGTTTAAAATTCATGTCCAAGAAATTAAAGAACTCTTTAAGTTTTTGGGCGATATCACATACATAGGAAAAGCTATCCGTATTTAATCTCAATTTACAATATCTTTTTACGAGTTGTTTAAAATACGTATTGCGAACCCCTTTAAAGTTAATTACATATTCATATTGTGTCGGATTAACCTTATCATCTGGCAAAGGTAACTTACGTCTATCCCAAATGTCTTTATCCCACTCCTCCCCATCAAAATAAAAGTCCTCATAAAACTCCATAAATTGTTTTAGATTAGTAACATAGTAAGAATTAGCTTTTACAGGTGTTTTTTCTTGATTAGCAGTAATCTTATAATTAGTAGTAGTAATTCTAACACCCTGTTTTGTCAAATATGTTCTATACTCCGTCATTGCTTTTTCAATAGGAACTTCAGTAATTGAAGTAATGCTGGGATACTTTAAATCTAAAAAATCTAACATTTTATTAATTACTGTTCCTTTTCTAATCCAGACAGTTTTTGCATTCCATATTCCATTGTTTAAATGGTAAAAATAAAAATATTTCAATTCTGTTCTTAACCACAGATTTTTAACACGTTCAAAACGAACCCAACGATTTCTTAAAGCAGGATTCTTACTTAATTCTATGGCAGAAGGATGTGGACATTTTCTTATATCCCAACTATTATTAGCCCAAAACCCTTGCATTTCTTCATTCATTACAGCTATTTTTTTGCTGATCTCACTCTGACTGATAATTTTCCTTTTACTAGAAGCATTCATTTCTTATGCTCCTTTCTCTCAAGGTATTTATTAAACTCATTTTTCATATCCTGATCTGAAAGATGAACATAGGTATTTAACGTTGTCTGAACATGTGCGTGACCTAATCTCTTTTGAATGAACGCAACATCCCATCCTTCCCTAATTAGCTGCGTTGCGTGAGTGTGGCGAAGCATATGCGATGTAAATTCTATTCCAGTCCTTTTAACTATTCTTCTAACTAGATCAAGAACACTTTGGTACTTTAGTGGTTTCCCAAAATAGCCTTCTTTTAAGGAAATAAAAACATAATCATGCTCCAATTCCTCACTATACTCATATACCAAGTAATCTGTATAAAGTGACATCAGTTCTTTACTCACATGTATTGTTCTTTCCTTCCTTAATTTAATATAAGCTTCATTTACATTAACATCTCTAGGTGTTAAATGGATTTGATTGTCCCAAGTGGCAATATCTTCAAGCCTAAGCGATAACACTTCACCGATTCTTAAACCACCCTCATACATAAGCATTAAAATTAATTTATCTCTTTTCGTATGACAAGCATCAATAATTTGCTTAACTTCCTCTGATGTCAATGTTCTTATCTGTTTCTTTTTAACCCTTAACTTTAAGACATTCTTTTGGTATCTACCCTTATTAACGTGATGTAAAAATCCTTTGAAATTTCTTCCCTTTGCTTGTTTAAATACATCAATTGATTTAAATTCTCCTAATCTACTTAAATAATCAAGAAAACTCATAACGGCATTTAAAATTGTATTCACTGTCGTTTCTTCTCTTATGGCTTCTTTTGACTGAAGATCAATTACATTTGTTGCTGTTGGATATCTCAACCAACCTACGAAGTCTGCTAACAACTCAAAGTTAATATCATTAAGAATAACGCCTCTCTGTTCCATGAACTCATACAGCAACTTTAAATGATAGCAGTATGCTTTAATGGTATTTGGAGACTTACCAGTGTTATCTAAGTATTTAATAAATTTCATTACTGGTTCAATTAGCTGGTATTCTTTATCTAGTAATAAATACAATGGATACGGCTTATTCTCCACTTCTATCCTTTGAACCCTCACACGCTCCCCCCTCTTTAAACACTTTAAGTACTACAAATTATAAACCTTGTTAATTTGTATTTAAAGTAAAATCTCCCTTTAACATCTCCTCCTAAACTACTTTAACTACTATTATTTATTATACTATGGTTAACGCGTCCCCGCTCGGATGGAAAAGGACATGTTCAAAATTGACATGTTTGATACTACCTAACATTTTATATAAAAATAATAAAGTTGTTTAAACCATAATAAAATCGTATAAAGTCATTTAAAATTAAAATAGCTGTTATGTTATTCAACAAACGGGCCATTTAACGGAATAAGTGATGAAAACTGAATTTAAAACTTAGTCTGTATGTGGTAAAATGTTTCAATCAAGATTAGGAGGCATTAATTATGAAGTGCAATGAATGTAACAGGGTTCAATTAAAAGAGGGAAACGTATCATTAGCCTATAAACTGCGTCTACCCTCATTATTGGAGGGCGAAATGTGAATACGTCTTATTCACAATCAAATTTACGACACAACCAAATTTTAATTTGGCTTTGCGTTCTATCTTTTTTTAGCGTATTAAATGAAATGGTTTTGAACGTCTCATTACCTGATATTGCAAATGATTTTAATAAATCACCGGCGAGTACAAACTGGGTGAACACAGCCTTTATGTTAACCTTTTCTATTGGAACAGCTCTATATGGAAAGCTATCTGATCAGCTAGGCATTAAAAGGTTACTCCTATTTGGGATTATAATAAATTGCTTCGGATCGGTAATTGGGTTTGTTGGACATTCTTTTTTTCCCATACTTATTCTGGCTCGATTTATTCAAGGAGCTGGTGCAGCTGCATTTCCAGCACTCGTGATGGTTGTAGTTGCGCGCTATATTCCAAAGGAAAATAGGGGTAAAGCGTTTGGTCTTATTGGCTCCATAGTAGCTATGGGAGAAGGTATCGGTCCAGCTATTGGTGGAATGATAGCTCATTTTATCCATTGGTCTTATCTTCTGCTCATTCCAATGATGACAATTATCACTGTTCCGTTCCTTATTAAATTGTTGAAAAAAGAAGTAAGGATAAAAGGTCATTTTGATATTGTAGGAATTATACTAATGTCAGTGGGCATTGTATTTTTTATGCTGTTTACAACATCTTATAACATTTCTTTTCTGATCATCAGTATTCTGTCATTCCTGATATTTGTAAAACATATTAGGAAAGTAACAGAACCTTTTGTTGAACCTGCACTGGGGAAAAATATTTCTTTTATAATTGGTGTCCTTTGTGGAGGACTTATATTTGGTACAGTAGCAGGGTTTATCTCTATGGTTCCTTACATGATGAAAGATGTACATCAACTAAGTACTGCTGCAATTGGCAGTGTGATTATTTTCCCTGGAACAATGAGCGTTATTATCTTCGGTTACATTGGTGGATTACTTGTTGATAGAAAAGGTCCATTGTACGTGTTAACCATTGGAGTTACATTTCTTTCCGTTAGCTTTTTAATTGCTGCCTTTTTTTTAGAAGTAACACCATGGTTACTGACAATTATATTAGTTTTTGTTTTTGGTGGGCTGTCATTCACCAAAACAGTTATATCTACAATTGTTTCAAGTAGTTTGAAACAAAAGGAAGCTGGTGCCGGAATGAGTTTGCTTAATTTTACCAGTTTTTTATCAGAGGGAATAGGTATTGCAATTGTTGGTGGTTTATTATCTGTACGCTTACTGAATCAGAAGTTGCTACCTATGGACCTTGATCAATCCACTTATTTGTATAGTAATATGCTATTCCTTTTTACAGGAGTCGTTGTCACTAGTTGGCTGATCACCTTGAATGTATATAAACGAAGACAAATTCAATTTAAAAGTTGAATACCAGAGATAAATTAAATGACTTCTAGCTTTCTTAAGCAATCGGGCGCGATTGTTGCATAAGATTATGATTTTCAAACGACTTTATTGTAGCTTCCTTAAGTTCCTATTCAGTAATTATAAAAGGAATTAAACAACTTTATTTTTACACCGTCCGCATATGCGGACGGTGTAATTCATTCTTTCAGCTTCAAAATTAAACAACTTTATTGTCACTTAACATTTAATAAAATTAATTTTCCTTTTGGTGTCTATATTTTTCATTATAATCACCCTAGTTGCCCAGTATTTTATCCTTAAGCATTTGAGAGAACATTTTTTATATTAATTCATTAATATTAATACGAGTATTAGTTATTATTTACACACACTCTACTCTTAATTCTTTTGTTCGTTATGAAGAAGTGCTCTTTGATGACTTATACTTTCCTCTATAAGATAATCCTCTAACTTCCCATATCTTGAAGCCTGTGTAAGTGATAGACCAAACCCTTCTACAAGTATTTGTGGTCCAAAGTTACTTGCTATCATATTAAAACAAGTAATTCTAAGAGATTTAGGTGTAAAACCACAAAAGGCCTTTACTTTTCTTGCTATGAATTGATTATTGATTGGACGATCCTGATATACCCCTGATGAACTTGAACTTAGAATTAAATAAATCTTATTCTTTGCGTTTCTATTATTCGATCTCTGTTTAACATATTCATTTATTAATACCAGTTCATCATCAGATAGATAAACTGGTGGTCTATCGTTGAGGAAAATCGCCTTCATTTCAACCTTTACATCACTTATTTTTATATTACTAATATGTGATGAAGATAGCCCATGATAAAAAGATAGCACAGTCAATAAACACTCTAAGGGTTGTTCGTAAAGTCTACTTTTAACTAATTTAGCCACATTTACTTGCTCAAAAAAGGTTAATGGCTCGATAGTTGGAGGAAGCTCTCTAGATTTTATATCCAAGATTGGTATATGAGTTATTAGCCTTTTTCTTTTGGCTAACTTAAACAGAACTAATAAATCTTTTCTCACAATCTCACGATTCTTAGGAGTTAAAGTTAAAAGAAATTCATGAACATCTTCTTGTTGAACAGTATCCCAGGATTCTATATGCTTACAGTTAATTTGAAGCCATCGGACTAATCTAACAAAGACTACTATGTCCGCCTTTACTGTTAATAGGGATAATGGGTTTCTCGCGTTAAATTTTACTTGTCTATTCCTAAGTTCCATTTTTTCGTTGAAATATATCTCCAAGAGACGAATAAATCCTTTAGGAACTTGCTTTAAAACCTCTCTAATACTAGTGAGAATACCCTCATCTGCGTTAACACTTAAATAACCTATTTTAATAAAAAAATTAAATAGACTTAATTTTATTCTCTTGGAATTAGGGGTCTTTTCTAATGTAGATATCAGCCATCCTTCATTAATATCAGAAGGGCTTAAAAGCTCTTTTTCAGCTGCTTGTAAAAACCGTAACACCTTACTACTATTCTTACGAATTGTTTCTACACCAATACCTAGTTCTTTTAAATACATAATATATTTTTTAAATAGTGTTGCACTCCATGTTTTTGTGAAATTTTCTTTAAGAAAATCTTCGGTTTGGATTCTCTCTACACGAGCTTTACTCAAACAATTATGACAGACGGTTGCTTTCTTATTAATTTCTGATGTATTTAGTTTTCTTTCACAAGATACACATGTAATAATGTTCATCATTCTCCTATATTGGTGGAAGCTTATCTTCAGAAATAGATTCATTAACCGCCTTCGCCAACTTGTTATTCGTTGGTTTTTCAAGTTTTTTCACTGGTGTAGGAGTGTGTTTCCATAAATCATTTGGAGTACATTCTAATGCGGTACAAAGCGCATCCATTGTTTGAGTCTTTACTTGCTTAGGTTCATTAGTTAATAAAGCGCTTATTGAGGGAGGAGATAGTTTATAGCCTGCCTTATCCTCCAAAAGCCTACCTAATTCAGCTCCAGACCATATTCCAATATCAGCCATGACTTTTCTTAATCTCCATTCAATCGCCAATTCATTCACCCTTTTTATTAAAGTTTAATAATTGATTTCGCCATTTTTCTTGAGCCATCCTCACTCTTTTCTCCAAATGATCTGAACCAGGATTAGAGTAATTAAATGTAGTTGCGACATCTGCGTGACCTAATAGTTCCTTTAGCGTTAATAAGTCAACGCCTAGTTCTGTCTGACGAGTAGCGAATGAATGACGTAATTGATGAGGACTGAAAATCTCCTCTTTAGTAAAACCCATCTTTTCTTGCCTTCTCGCTAAACTCTTTCTAGCTGTATGTTTATTCAGCCTTACTCCACCTTCAGATAAGAATAAAGGCCCTTCAGTTTCGTTAGTGAAAAGAGGTCTGATCCTTTCTAAGTACCATTTTAGGAGTATTTCTACATCATCCAACATTGGTACCCACCTTCGCTTAAATCCTGACCCTTTAGACCCTTTTCCAAAGCGAACATGGAGTTTACCTTTTTCCCCCAAGTCAAACCTACAGTCTTTTACATCCATCATGATTATTTCATGAGTTCTTAACCCTGTTAATTCTAACATCCTAAAAAGAGTATAGTCCCTCGCTACAGTAGAGTATTTTCTTGCTGTTTTCATTTCTTCTTTCATACCATTCCAAAACCTATCAAGTAATTCAGGTTTTGGAGGTATTACTTGACCATTATGATCATCTTTTCTATGGTAGTAACGGTTAAATTTATCTAATAAGTTAGGTACTTGTACTTTATACCTCTCCCATATTTCATGACCATGCCTTGTCTTTAGATATTCTAATAATGTAGAAATAGTGGATTGATATTTCCTCCTAGTTGAATAGGCTAATCCTCTTCCAACCAAGCCCAAATAAAATTTATCTGCATCAGACATTGTAACTTCCCATATGAACTTATTTGACACATCTAAGAACTCATTCAAGCATTTTGTTCCTAGTGCTATAGTGTGCTCTGTATATCCTAGAACACGCTGTTGCTGTTCCCACAATCCTATTAACTTTGCTTGGTATTCTCTCGATTCTTCATATGTTGAAAAAATTAATTCTTGTTTATTACTGATAACAGATAGAAAAGGTTGCTTCCCCATTTAATAACCTCGCATTTTAGGTATTAACTAATATTTTTAGTTAATACCTAATATAACAGGTGATTAATAAAAAAGAAACATATCCATTCTCCGGTGTTGATGACAGACGATGAGGCACGAGGCATTGTTCAAGATGGCGCATTTGAAGACTTCCCGTGGGTGGACGACGCTCGAGTTGACGCTCCCGACATGCGCCCGGTGGACGCCGATGACCCGGTTCTTCGTGTTCAGCATGATGACGAGGAACACTTCACGGTCGTCGTCCCCGATGAACGAGGAACCGATTTGTCGGGCACTGTCCGGTGATTGGATGATGGCGTGCTCGAGAGCGACCATCTCCTCGCGAATCTCTTGTTTGATACGAATGACCTCGATGATGGATGTAAGTTCCATGATGGTTTGTCCCCTTTCGGATAAGCCGAGCTCAGAACGAACACCGTTGTGCGTCCTGTTGACGGGAACGAAGCGAGCGTCGGGAGACGGTGCAAGGGCGACCATAGGGAGAGTCTCAAAAAAATGCGAAGAGCGCACGTAGGACCAGGCTTCCGTAGCCAACGAGCGAAAAGCCTTGCTTTGAGCCTAAAGCGAAGGAAGACGGGCCGGAGGGCGCGTCATTTTTTTGACGTCCCTTGCACCGACGACCAGCGAGCTAGAGTACGGAAACAGGACGCACGGATCAACAATCACGAAAAAGGCTGTTCAAACGAGTAAACGGGGTATAAAATAAGAACAAACGTTCGTTTTATGGAAAGGAGGAATTTTGATGACGATGTATCGTGACCGGGGTGAGTTGAAATGGATACCATTCCTCATGCCCGAGCATAAGGCACTGCTGACGAAATACTATAAGGAAATCCAAAAGATCGAGATGCCTGATGTCGACGAACAGGTCCTCTCGGTCTATGAGAATGTGTTGAATGACGCGATTTTCAGTGGGGATCTGGTAGAGGTGAAATATGTGGAGGAGCGCAAGTTGAAACGATTCAAGGGTTTCGTGCACCGGACGAACTACATGGAGCGGACCGTCGAACTCGCCAATCAGCGGGACGGTATCATCCATGTACCATTCGAGGCAATTATCCATGTGGAACGGTCAATGGACTAAAAGACTTGTTTTTAGAAGAAATAAATCAAAAAAAGAGGAAGAGTTTTTACTCTCTTCCTTCCATAGTAGATTCATTATTAGTGATAAATTGATTTAGTTTTGTTAGAGCAACTTTAGGTGACAATTGCTTTACTATTACTGCATCCTTAACTATGAAATATTTAAATTCGTCTGATTTTCTGTAGCGATTAGTACTTTTTTTTTGAGTTTCAAGATTTTCTATAAATTGGACTAAATTTTTTAACACCGGATGTATTCTTTCAAACATACCATTAGAATCATTAAAATAACAATAGTCTACGAAGCTACTTTTAACTTCAATGATCCCCTCTTCAGGCCAATCTAGTAAAGCTTTAACAACATGAATATAAAAATGTTTTTTACCTTGATCGTTTACGAGATATGTTTCAGCTAACTTCATTAATTCAGGAAATTCTAGACTTACTCTGTTAACTATTAAATCATACATATTATTTTGCTCTTTAATCATCTCTCTAACTTCAGCGTGAGGAAAAGTATGATCAAGCTTAATATTTCTCTTTCTAATTTGTATTTCTCGGTATTGAACATAAAAATTCTCAAGTTCAAAACTTTCAATTCTATAAAGGCTGGCCAATTTTTTAGTTCCTTTCTTAAATTTTATTGTTATTTACACCGCCTATTTTTATATCTCAGTTTTGTATATCCCAAAATGTAAAAAACAGAAAATCCTTAACGCACGATTGAATACTAATTCTCACTCTTCAATAATACTGTCTAATATATTCATAGGCTTTTTCATAAAGTTCAATGTCTTTATGCAATTGATACTTCGACAACGCCTTTCGCAATGCTTTTTTGACCGCTCGTTCACCTGCAATTGTAGTTTGCCATCCGTCAAAACGAACTATCGTAACCACCTTATCAATGTCTTCCACGACGCGTTCGACTATAATCTGTGTGTTTTTACTTTTTACGTCTTCAAACAAATCTGTGAGGGCACTTTTACCGGTTCGCACTCTTTCGGTGGTAATAAGTTTCTTTTCTTCCTCAAGAACTTGTTTAGCAATTTCAAGTAATTCCTTTAAAAACCGAATACTATCAGTTATGCGAGACTCATATCTTTGTCGGATTTCCTCTAGTTTTTCTCCAAGCTCCTTAAATCTTTTTGAATGGTTCATATTATCTCGTATTCTTTTTGCCACTTTGTATTCTATCTCTTTAATATCTTTAGTTTTTGTTTCAACATTTTCCAAAATTTCTGCATCTAAAACTAATTCTTCTAGGTCTTTCTCTATTTCTTTTACATGAACGTTGCGATTAATGATATCTAAAGTTTTAGGTCCAAGCGTATGCCAAATCAGTGCACCTTGACCATTTGATGGTTGAATTGATTCGTATACGTAAGAAAGCCAACGAAAATCTTGTATAAAATCATTTAAAGCTTCATCTGGAGATACAGACTCCCAAAGTTTAGCCAAATATGAAAATTCAGCACCAAAAGCATCTCGCAATTCATTACTAGGTAAACACTCCTGAGCTTCAATTATTCCTTCAAAACCTTCTTTTGTTCGATCGGCTTTAGAAAAGAAATTTAAGCATCTTAACAAGGAACGTGGAATTTCAGCTTTATATTGTTCGATATTAGAGACTACCTTTTTCATAGATGAAAGATCAAAGTTTAAAGATTTTCCAACATCGTCAAATACACCAATGTAATCGACAATTAATCCGAATTCTTTCTTCGGGTATAAACGATTTGTTCGGCAAATTGCTTGTAACAACGTATGTTCTTTCATCGCTTTATCCAAGTACATAGTTTGGAGAATAGGCGCGTCAAAACCGGTAAGTAATTTGGCCGTTACAATTAATATCTTTAACGGGTCATTAGGTTTCTTAAAGTGTTCATCAAGTAATTTCTTTTCTTCTTCAGTACTTCTATTGTATTTTTGATATTCATCTGGTTCTCCAGGCTTGACAGTCATAACAATTGTTGATTTCTCTGCATCAAGAAATTGGTCTAATTGTTCCTTATATCTTAGACAACTCTCACGATCATTGCATACAATCATGGCCTTGAATCCTTGGGGTTCAACCACAGTTTCAAAATGCTCTGCAATGTCTTTGCAGATTGCTTTGATTCTTTCTGGTGTTTGTATAAGGGAAGAGAATTTACCACTTCTTTTTATTAATTCTTTTCGTTCAAGTTCATCCAGTGTATCGGTTAATTGATCGAATTCTTCCTTCATGGCTTCTTTATCAATGTGTAGCTGAACTAAGCGAGATTCGAATTTTAAACTATTGGTTGCCCCATCCTTAATGGAGTCTTCAAAACCGTACTTGCTCATATAGCCTTCTTCGTCCTCAACGGCTCCAAATGCAGCAAATGTATTTCGATCTCGCTTGTTGATAGGAGTACCTGTTAGACCAAAAAAGTTAGCGTTTGGTAAGGCTTTTCGCATCCGAAGACCTAAATCGCCTTCTTGCGTTCGATGGGCTTCATCCACTAAGACAATAATGTTTTCTCGTTCATTTAAGACAGTTGTAACATCTTTAAATCGGAAGATAGTTGTCACAATGATTTTTCGAGTATCTTGAACCAATAACTTTTCGAGTGCTTTTATGGTAGAACCTTTTACCATGTTTGGGACATCAGCTGCTGTAAAAGTTCCGGTAATTTGACTGTCTAAATCTTTTCGGTCTACAACTATTAAAACCGTTGGACTTTTTAGCTTTGGATCATTGCGCAGTTTTAATGCAGCAAATAGCATCAACAAAGATTTCCCAGACCCTTGAAAATGCCAGACAAGCCCTTGTTTTAAGACGCCATCCCGGACACGCTGAACAATCATATTAACAGCATCGTATTGTTGGACTCTGCATATAACTTTTATTCTTTTCTGATTCGTGTTACTTGTACTAAAAATAATGAAATGTTGCAAGATATCCAAAAAGTTTTCCGGATTAAACAATTCATTAATAGCAAACTCCAAACTATTTAAATTTACCATTTTTAGTTCGAAGTCTCTCCAGCTTGCCCAGTGTTCCAAAGGCGTTGAAATGGTTGCGTATTTAAACTCTTTGCCATCAGTCGAAAAATTGAAAATATTTGAAACGAAAAGTTCTGGCGTTTTTTCTTCATACTTTAATATTTGCAACGCCCCATCTACCCAAGTGACGGCCGGTCTAAATGGCGTTTTGCATTCCCCGATAGAAACGGGAAGTCCATTAATAAATAAAATGAGATCTTCTCTAGTGCCATTATTAGATAGTTCAGTGGTGACAATAAAAGAATTTTTTTCTGGTTCAGTGAAGTTAAGTAGGCGAATCGTTACATGTTGGCCGTTTTCTCCAAACGGCATAGTAAGATTTCCACGTAGCCATTCCATGAACCGTTCATTACTCTTAACGAGACCGGTGTGTTTTGCACTGACATAAAGAGATCTTAGCTTATATAGAACTTGTTCTGCATAATCTTCATTAGCCTGAATTTCTGGATTAAGTCTTTTTAAATAATCAATCAAGATACTTTCTAGAAAAACATCTTGGTTTTCTCTCTTTAATTGAGAGGGTGGCATGAAAGTCCACCCTTGTTCTATGAGTAAATTCTTTATATAGTTCTGGACACTATTAGCCTCAGTGAATATCATTTATAATTTAACTCCCTCCCGAGATGTTAAGAGTTGTTCTTGTAGAGCTTTTTTAATTGAAATACTCAATTCTATTTCCTTCTCATAAGCAAAAACTTGTTTATCTAAATTTGATAATATATTTGCTATTTCTTGTTGTTCTTCTTTTGGAGGAATTGCTAATTTAATATTTTTTAAATCTGCCCAAGAAGTACGAGGCATTTTTGTGCCGAATGAATTTTGAATAGCAAAGCCAATAACTTTTTCTTGTTGTAAAGTATAAAATAGAAACTTTTTATCGGTTCCACTTTTAGCTATTAAAGGTAAAATTTCAGTGGCGCAAACTCCATCAAACTCAGCATACCAATACTTTCTTAAATATGGTCGAAGCTTACCGAAAAGAACATCGCCTTCTTTAAATTTTGCTTTTAGACTTGTTGATTCCTTAGAATCCTCATAGCCTAAAATCTTTCCGGAAATCGGCTCTATATGTTCTAAAGCAATATACTTCTCTGTATCAGCAGAAAGAGGATTAAACTTTTCTGTTCTTAAGGTTGCGATATCTCCTAGTTTTTTTAAAGACCAATTAACAGGAATATCCTCATTTTTCTTTGGTGTAGTTTTAATATTATTTATACCATAAGTTAAAAGGTGATTTAATAAAGATTCTTTGTATTTTTGTGTAGTAAACTTCAGGTTTCCTTTTAGTTTAATTGCCTCTTCTATCTTAGTGAATTTTTCTAAAATCTCTTTTTGACTTTCTCTATTTAAAGGGATTTTTAATTTATATGAACTTAGAAGTCTCCAGCTAGTTCGAGGTGACAATGAACCTGAAGATGTACCAACAGCATAATCAAATAAACGCTCATTTTGTATTATATATGGTAGTAACTCTCGAAGAATAATGTCTTCTTTTGCCTCTAAAACAAGAATGTCTCCTGAACAGACTCCTTTAAAATCGGCTACAGCTGCTTTTTTTTGATAAGAACGGCGCTTCCCGAAAAGAACTTGGCCTGGATAGAATAATTTCGTGAAAGTAGTACCGTCTTTAACAAGACCCCAAGATGAAATAACAAGGCTCTCCGGTTCGAGATGCTCTAAACCCACGTATCTTTCTATGTTTTCTTCTTCAAAATTTTTACAAGCCACAGATTTATTCTCACAAATATCCTTTAAACTTACTTCAATCCATTCAGTCGACATGAATACCATACTCCTTAAGCTGTTTTCTAAAGTCTCCAAATTGTTCTCTTGATTTTTTTAAATTTCTTTTTAAAGAGGTGGTTAATTCTGATAAATTCTCGCCAGTAGAAAGGGATATATTGTTTTGAGGACGAACATAGAAGGGTAAGCTTAATGTCCATCCTTTTTGTTTAATTTCTTCTACTGATACCCATTTAGAGAAATATTCTATGTCATTATCACTTGTATAAGCATTTTCAATTTTTTCAATGTGGTTCATTTCTAAATAACTCATTGTTTTTTCTTTCTTCACTTCATTAACAGCATTTATAAATAAAATTTTATTTTGTCTTTCAGCTTTTTTATTCTTGTTTAAAAATAACACACAAGCTTCCATAGGAGAGTTATAGAATAAATTAGCTCCTAATCCTAAAACACACTCTACAATGTCGCTTTCTATCATTTGACGCCTTAATTCTGACTCGCTATCGCGAAAAAGAACGCCATGCGGAAGGAGGATAGCAGCTTTTCCAGTGACATTCATACTTGCAACTATGTGTTGAATAAACGCATAGTCTGCACACCCCTGAGGGGGAGTACCCCAAATAGCTCTACCGTAAGGATCGTTAGACCATAAATCTCTATTCCAACGTTTAATGGAGTATGGAGGATTTGCGAGAACAATATCATATTGCTCCAATTTATCATTCTCAATAAAAGCCGGCTGCTCTAAAGTATTCCCTCTTGCTATCTTAAAATCAACAATTCCATGCATAAACATATTCATTCGCGCGATCGAAGAAGTTATTAGGTTAATTTCTTGACCATAAAGTTTCAAATTACGATACTCTTTACCTAAATCTTTTAGATGCGTCGCTGTTGTTAAAAGCATTCCACCTGTTCCACAAGTAGGATCATAAACTGAGTCTCCAGGTTTCGCATCTAAAATCCTAGCCATTAAGTTTACAAGAGTACGATTTGAATAAAATTCTTGTGCTGTATGTCCGCTATCATCTGCAAATTTTTTTATTAAATATTCATAGGCTGTTCCAAGTTCATCATCAGGGACATTGGATGTTGATAAGGTTTTCTTGGAAAAGTGTTCTAGTAAATCTATAAGCATCTTATCAGGCAATCTATCTTTATTTGTCCATTGAGCATCACCGAATATACCGTATAGAGAATCTTTGTTTGCATTCTCTATTGAATGCATAGCCTTTAGAATCTTTTCTCCAACATTGGTTGTAGTTTCTCTAATGTTTTCCCAATGAGAACCATGTGGAATTACAAATCTATGTTCATCCTTATAATCTTCGCCGTATTCTTTGATACTTTCAGCAAATTCTTCATCCCACACATCAGAAAGACGTTTTAAAAATAAGAGTGGAAAAATATATTGTTTATAATCGCCAGCATCTATATGTCCTCTTAAAAAGTTTGCCGAATCCCAAAGATACTTTTCTAATTCATTTAAACTAATACGTGCCAATTAAATTTCCTCCATTTGTAATAACATTTCCAGTACTTCATCATCTGCTTGTTCACTTAATGTGTAAGCTTTTAGCATCTCTTCATAAGTTTCATTAAGTGTAACGGTATCTTCTACCTTCAATTTCTTAATGTAACGAGTCAACGTAAGATTATAATCTTCTTTTGCGATTTCCCCACTAGTTGCAATAGCTGTTAATCCTTCTTTATTCTCATAGGAAGTGTAAAGTTCATAAATTTTATTAATATGTTCATCAAACATGAAATTTTGAGCTTTTCCTGATTTATATAAATCGGACCCATCAATAAATTGGACTTTGTTCTTTTTTATTTTAGGCTTATTTTTATTTAATACAATGATAGAGGTGCTGATTAAAGTTCCGTAAAACAAGTTAGGTCCTAGACCAATGATTGTTTCAAAATAATCATTATCTATTAATTCTTTTCGTATTTTTTGTTCTGCTGCTGAACGAAAAAGAACCCCATGTGGAAGTACAACTGCCATTTTCCCGTTTTCCTTCAAACTTTTTAACATGTGTAGTATCCATGCAAAATCTCCATTTGTTTTAGGTGGAAGAACACCAAGGTAATTTCTTTCGTCATTCTCCCATTCTTCTCTTCCCCAGTTTTTTAAAGAAAAAGGAGGATTAGCAATAACTAAATCGAATTTCTTTAACTTGTCTTCTTCAAAGAATGTAGGATTCTTTAAAGTATCTGTTCTTACAATTTCAAAATCCGTAATATCATGTAAGAACATATTGATTTTCGCTATAGCAGAAGTGGTTAAGTTTTTTTCGTTTCCATATAGCTTAAGATTTCGGTACTCCCTTCCTTGTTTTTTTAAGTAATCGATAGCTTCTAATAACATTCCCCCTGTACCACAGGCTGGATCATAAATACTCATTTTCTCTTGTGGATCAAGAATCATTGTCATTAAACGTACAACGGAACGAGGAGTATAAAATTCTCCAGCTTTTTTATTAGACAAATCGGCAAACCTTTCAATTAAAAATTCATAAGCGTCACCCATAGTATTTGGATTAACATTTTCGTTATTTAGATTTTTTTCAGAAAAATGCTCAATCAAATCTATTAGTAAAGCATCAGATAATTTATCTTTATTAGTCCATTGAGTATCGCCAAAAATACCATATAAGGAATCAGGGTTAGCTGCTTCAATTTTCCGCATAGATGATTGAATTTTTTGGCCAAGATCTGTTGTTACTTTACGAATATCTTGCCAATGACATTCTGTTGGAATAACAAAACGATGTTCATCTAAAAAATCTTCTCCGTACAGTTTTATTGCTTCGGCTTTCTCTTCATCGTAAACATCTGAGATTCTCTTTAAAAAAAGTAAAGGAAAAATATATGCTTTATAATCAGATTGATCGACAGGTCCTCTTAAGATATTTGCTGCTTCAAATAGCCAGTTCTTTAATGCGTTTAATTCCATTTGTAGTTCACCTCATAATATTAAATATATTTAAATCAAAAAAGTACAAGATTAAATTATAACAAAACTTAACCTAATTAATAAATAATCTTTAATAACTTTTCTTTTTTTATGTGCTTCCGCCTGATCTTCTACGAGACCCCTCGCAATTGAGTAATTGTCCCCCTTTAACTTCAGACGGTTCTCTTTTTACCGTTCCTCTATGATAAAATCGCTATGTACTTATTGTGTTTCCTATGTCTTAATGCTTGCACTTTAGTTTTATTCTACTACACTCCGTTGTTATAAGGTCTTCTGTATTTATGTTGAATATTTGTACTTTTTACAATAAATCTCTTTTAAAAAATTATTCAGGAGAATACCTAATGAATACTTTTACAGAATTCCACCCTTCTTTGGACTCTTATTTTCGCTCAATCATTCTTTTCGGCCGAAATGTTGCCTCTTATAAATTCGCCATGGCAAAATCTCTGTTAGAGTTAAATCAACATCACACGAATACATTTATTTCTCTTGAAGATGTATCTATTCCATTCGCTCATCATGTATGTGAACACTTAAAAATAAGTGATAAACAAGCTACCTCTTCATCAAGTAAATTTTTAGACATTTGTCGAGGATATAACGCCGGAAGTGTATCACATGAACAATTAATTGATGCCACTAAAAAACTTGGATTCGTAAATGTATTGGACGCATTTCATAATGTTAGCAATGGAACACTCCCTGTTTCCTTTTTCGAGGTACAAAAACACGGAAAAACTAAAGGAATCGTTTTAACCGATGACCTGTATAATGTTTTACAATCTGTTCAATCTGAGAATTTTGCACTAGAAGTAGAGGCAAGATGGCGATTAGTTGAAACAGCTTGGAGCCTAAATATCGCTCCTTCTCTATTAAATGTGAAACACGATTCCATTAAAGAACAGTTCTTTATCCAAGAAACGGACCGACATAAACGAATCAATATTACTTCTTCTAGGGATGCTTTGAACGGCTATCAAAAAGGAAAATGTTTTTACTGTTTCCGTGACATTAGTATTCAATCAGGGAACCTGAATTTAGCTGATGTTGATCACTTCATTCCTCATACTTTAGGCACCGAATTTGAAGAGAATTTGAATGGTGTTTGGAACTTAGTGTTAGCATGCCAAAGCTGTAACCGAGGAGAGAATGGCAAATTTGCACGCATCCCTTCACTTGAATATTTGGAACGGCTTCATCGAAGAAATGAATTCTTCATCGAAAGTCATCATCCATTACGCGAAACGTTACTTAACCAAACTGGTGCTTCCACTGACGCACGCATTAAGTATCTACAGGTGATGTATAACTTAAGTGTGTCTTTCTCGGGCGGAATACGTTGGAAACCTACTTTCGAATTACCAGCTTCTTTTTAGACGAATTTATCGTGATTTTCGATCTAGCTCCAGTACTTGCATTCTATATATATAAATAAGACGTAACTCTGATCCAATAATAATCATCAAGAGTCGGTCTTAAGCGCGATACTGAAGATCTCTCAGTACAATTTATCGTTGTTTGTTCATGTACAACGTCACCACCCTTCTCCGAGATACGACATAAGTAATATCTCGGAGAATATAGTAATCTTTATCGGACTTGGAATATGAGATATCAGCGCCTGACAATTCCCGACTGATGAACTGCTCCATAGAATCTGATGAAAAATCAGAACCGATTCGCTCACGAAATCGTTTTACTGCATGTTTAGACAAAGTTAGTGACATCATATACTTCGCGCCCTCCGTGTCGATGGTAATGAACAGAATGTCCGTGCAAAGTGTACACCGGTCGATTTTGGGCAACGCACCATTTAATCAAGGCTTCAATGAATTGAATTGCGTTTCGGTTGAGCTCAGGGTATTCGAGTAGAATCTCATAATCCGGAATGAGTAGAACTTGCGACGGTATGCGCGATGTTGGTCGAGATAAATACTCCGCTCCCATCACAAAGAAGTCTTCGAAATCAATTGGTGCAGCAACTTCCGTTTTTTGACGCAAGTTATTTTTGTATTTCTGTACAAAACCCGACACCGTATGAGCATCAAAGTGACGTAAAATTTCGGTATTTCCGTTCAAATGTGAGCGGAATAAATTCGCGAAATGAGCTGCAGAAATAGTCGCGTCTCGAGGATATACAGACGAGATGGCCTCATTCATATAGTCTCCCGCATAACGTTCTTGATTCGGTAACATGCGATGAATAAATTGATGGTACGTCAGGTGATGATTCGGATTTTGAAGGCCACTGTCAAATCGTCGACGTGAAATCACCATGACAGGTATGTTGTGATAGGTTTCTAAAGCAGAATGGATGGGTTCGATCATGCGGATCGCTTGATTAGGTAAAGTGTTCATTGAAGTGTCTCCTTTCAAAAGACAAGGGTATAGTTTTTAAATTCAATTCTCGACGGTGGGAACCGCACTAGGATTTTTTTATAGATCAACGTATATTTTTAACGGAAAGTCTTAAAACATATATTGATCTCAAAAATTTCTCCGGCGGCAGAAGCCGCAACAAGGACTGTCGGATTTCAAACTCTTTATTCACTTCTCGCCGGCGGTAGCCGGACCAAGGCATACAAAAAGAGGATGAGATCGCCTGTACATAAGGCAATCCCATCCTTCACTCGATAAATAAGACGTAACTCTGATCCAATAATAATCATCAAGAGTCGGTCTTAAGCGCGATACTGAAGATCTCTCAGTACAATTTATCGTTGTTTGTTCATGTACAACGTCACCACCCTTCTCCGAGATACGACATAAGTAATATCTCGGAGAATATAGTAATCTTTATCGGACTTGGAATATGAGATATCAGCGCCTGACAATTCCCGACTGATGAACTGCTCCATAGAATCTGATGAAAAATCAGAACCGATTCGCTCACGAAATCGTTTTACTGCATGTTTAGACAAAGTTAGTGACATCATATACTTCGCGCCCTCCGTGTCGATGGTAATGAACAGAATGTCCGTGCAAAGTGTACACCGGTCGATTTTGGGCAACGCACCATTTAATCAAGGCTTCAATGAATTGAATTGCGTTTCGGTTGAGCTCAGGGTATTCGAGTAGAATCTCATAATCCGGAATGAGTAGAACTTGCGACGGTATGCGCGATGTTGGTCGAGATAAATACTCCGCTCCCATCACAAAGAAGTCTTCGAAATCAATTGGTGCAGCAACTTCCGTTTTTTGACGCAAGTTATTTTTGTATTTCTGTACAAAACCCGACACCGTATGAGCATCAAAGTGACGTAAAATTTCGGTATTTCCGTTCAAATGTGAGCGGAATAAATTCGCGAAATGAGCTGCAGAAATAGTCGCGTCTCGAGGATATACAGACGAGATGGCCTCATTCATATAGTCTCCCGCATAACGTTCTTGATTCGGTAACATGCGATGAATAAATTGATGGTACGTCAGGTGATGATTCGGATTTTGAAGGCCACTGTCAAATCGTCGACGTGAAATCACCATGACAGGTATGTTGTGATAGGTTTCTAAAGCAGAATGGATGGGTTCGATCATGCGGATCGCTTGATTAGGTAAAGTGTTCATTGAAGTGTCTCCTTTCAAAAGACAAGGGTATAGTTTTTAAATTCAATTCTCGACGGTGGGAACCGCACTAGGATTTTTTTATAGATCAACGTATATTTTTAACGGAAAGTCTTAAAACATATATTGATCTCAAAAATTTCTCCGGCGGCAGAAGCCGCAACAAGGACTGTCGGATTTCAAACTCTTTATTCACTTCTCGCCGGCGGTAGCCGGACCAAGGCATACAAAAAGAGGATGAGATCGCCTGTACATAAGGCAATCCCATCCTTCACTCGATACGTTATGAACAACTCTGATAGTTCTGAGTTTCTGTAGACCATACATAGACATCTTTTTGCATGGTCATTCCACAAACTTCACATGTGCCATCAGATTTATCTTTCTTAGCTCTCACCACTTTTAATGTCTCTTTTAAATTCCCTCCAAAAGCAATGATTCTCCGTTTGAAAAGAGCCTCTTCATACACTTGAAAATCACCCTGTCTCAAAACACTGGATAAATCATTCACTTTCATAGGGTACTTACACACTTCTAAAATAGACCCCACCAGCCCTTTAGAACTCTGTTGTGTTTTTGATTTCACGCGACGCACGTCAACTATAGGATCATAATCGACATTCAAACTTTCTTTCCACAACCGCTGCCATTCTTTTTGGGATATATAGTACTTACCTGAAAAGTAAGACGCATTTGTATTAATCAACACATGAAAATGGGGATGATACGTCTGCTCTTCTTTGTTATAGGTAAGTTCAAAAGCACGAAACCAACCTTTCACTGCGGTTCTAAATGATTTTCGCTGAGAGAATCGTTGCCAACTTCTCATCATATTATCGATCTCTCCAGCTAACTCGCTCACTTCACAATTTCGAATCGTTAACGTTAAAAATATCCAATTTTCTTGCCTTACTCCGTTGTCATGGAGATCATCTACTACGAGACGTAATTCTTGCCCAAGGACATGAGATCGATGAACTGTACATGTCGGACAAAAGCGATTCTTACAATACTGAATTCTTACTTTAGATTGAGCCTCATGTTCTCCACAGTGACTGTGCATTATGACGTCACTACACTGCCGAAGTGACTCCGCAGCATTGTGCTTCCCAATGTTATGATATTCAACAGCGAGTCGCTGTTGCGTTGTTTGAAATTGTTTAAAAGACTTGTATCTTGCTGTATTACTCAAATAGACACCTCATAAAAATGTAATTTTTTTCTTTTATTATAATATCAGAAAAGTGTTTTACCCAATTTTATAAATGTCTGTAAACTTCTTGATTATTTTTCGAGATGTGTAGAGCCAATTAATGCATTCATTTCACTTTTAAAATATTTGCTGCAGTCTCCGTCATATCATGTCCATTATCAATAATTAAATACACTGCTTTGGCTTTAAAAGGAGTGGTTTCTATAAAATGAATCAAACGCTCAACTGATAGCTCAACCTCTTTTTCGAGCACATCAAAAAATTGAAACGTACTAATGCTAAATAACAAAGAAACACCTCTGTAATCCTTCTTCGCTTTCTTCAACATATTTTGTTTTGTTTCGTACATATAGTGCTCCGCTCGTCGCTTCAATCCAGGATAATCTGTTAACCGGGAATGACTATATCCCACTTCATTTAATCCTTTTGCGATTTCCATATTTCTTTGGCCTTCTTGAAACGCGCTAATTTCAAATTTTTCTTCATACCCATTTTGATCTTTCACTATAAAGTCATACCCTTGCCTTCCTAAAATAAGTTTTACTTTTGATGCAGGAGGAAAATGTGGAGATAATGAAAATAGATACGCGGGCACAAACTCTTCGTTAAACTTTTTAAAGATACCAGTACCAAATCGAGCTAACTTCAAAGCTTCTCTATCTTGTTTCAATGATTTAATAACATAATCAAAATATAGTTGCATCTCATAAGGTGTCCGATACTGTGAAAGCTCTTTTAAAATGTCAAACTGCTGCTGCATACTCTTACTCCTCTCTTAACTAGCACTTTCAATTTATTAACTATCCGTATAGGAGTGAATAACATGAACCATGGTTGGTCTGGATCATTTCAAGATTTTTTAGACATTTCACAGGACTCATTTCTTCAGCGGTTACAACGAACAATCCCAGATGCATCGGAAAGTCAGATTAAGGCCTGGGTCGATTCATTTCATAAATTACAAGTGCTATTTTATACTTTTCCTAATTTGAAAGGTTCACTTATTTTTGAGTATCAGTTAATTCGGGGAGGTGGGCGACGACCCGATGTCATCCTGTTAATCGAACATCATTTAATTGTCATCGAGTGCAAAAGTTACAATGAAGTCTCCCAAGCAGAGCTCATTCAAACTTCCCTTTATGTTCGTGACCTTGCAAACTACCATTCTGCAGTTTTAGCATCTAACGTAAAGGTTTCAGGAATTTTGTTACTTACAGGTGATACGAGTGATCGCGTGACAAACGATCCAAACCACAATATTTTCATCGCTTCACTTATTGGTTTATCTCGAGTAATCCAAAAAGTAAGCAAAGAAAATCATTCTCACGTATTAAGTCTGAGTCATTTTCTATCGGGTCACTATCAACCTTCCCCATCTGTATTGGAAGCCGCTCGTTCAATCATGAAGAATGAAGAGTTACCTCGTGTTCGAGCTCTACAAAGTTCAAATTTCGAAAATGTTCATGAAACAATACGAAGCATTATTCACTATGCGCAAGCACACCATGAACATCACCTCGTTTTAATAACCGGCGAGCCAGGTGCAGGTAAAACTTACTTAGGGATGTTAGTGGCTCATGAATTTGATAATGCGGTATATCTGACAGGAAACGCCCCATTAGTAGACGTATTACAAGATACACTCCAAAATGAGACATTTGTACAAAGCCTTTATAACTACAAAATGGAGTATTTAAAGCATGAGCGAGTCCCTTACGAACATATCATTATTTTTGATGAAGCACAGCGGGCATGGGATGCGAATAAGGTAGACGCGTCCTTAGAGAAAACAACAGTTGGAAAGCGTCAATTAAGCGAACCCGATATTATCATGAATATTGCTACGCAGGGTAAACCTTGGAGCGTGACAATCGGACTCGTTGGTGAAGGACAGGAAATATACTCGGGAGAAGAAGGGGGACTTCCTTTATGGAATCAAGCTATTCAAGGTAAGAATGTAATCGTCCACTACAAAGATCCCGCTTCCTTGTTTAAGCATGCTACGCACATCTCTAAAGAGGAACATCTTCACTTAAATACGTCTTTACGATCACATACTGCGCTAAACTATTCGAACTTCGTCTCCAATTTCATTGAAGGAAACTTCGCAGAGGCTTTAGCATTTACTCAGGATCTAGACACTTCACACTTCCACTTGCGCGTAACACGCGATTTGGATAAAGCCCTATCCGTGATCAATGAGTTGTATACTGACGATTTCAAAACAGCAGGAGTAGTGTACGCAAGCGGACGAGATCATCAAAAACAAGTTACAGTTCTTCCATGGAACTCACGCTATGAAATACCCTCAAAAATCGTGCAATTTTTTAATAGACCGGACTCAGAATATCACTGCAGAACACTGAATTATGCAATTACGGAGTTTCAGTCGCAAGGACTTGAACTCGATTTTGCTCTCTTACATTGGGATGATGATTTCTACATAAAAGATAGTGAGTGGCGTGGTCAATACTTCCAAAAAAATGTGAAGCACCCGCTTCAAATCAAACGCAATGCTTATCGTGTGAATTTAACGCGCGGCCGTGATGGAATTGTTGTATACATCCCCTCAAAGTCAATACTTGATGAAACATGGTACATGCTTACGAAAAATTTAAAAATTCCAGAGCTATAAAAGCATGCGCTATTGATGAATAGCGCATGCTTTTTCACTAGATATTGGGGTTAGATTTATCAAAATCATTCTGTATTTGATGTAAAATATTTCGACGTCGAAAGTATACAAGTTTCTAGATCAGATACTTATTTTTAAAAGATAAAAGACTGGTTTCTATCCTTTCACATTGCACAAACAAAATATTTACTTCTACATTATCATCACTCTTAAATTGAATTACTTGATCCGGATCAAATCCATCATGTATTGGATACATTACAAAAACCTTAGTCGCATTATATTTTTTTCCATATGCGTACATTTGATACATGTCAGCTTGAGAGACTCCATAATTTCGATTGGGCTTATTCTCTAACACTTTCCACTTCGTATCAATGACGATAGTTTGGTTTTTATCACGATGACGAATGACGATATCTGGCCGCAGCGCAAATTTCTTTTCAAATAAATAGTATGCTCGATCTTGTAGAGATATATTCCAATCAGAGTTATGAAGGAGGTGCTTTAAAGACTTTCCTACATAACTCTCAAACAAGCGCTCCATAGGATATAACAATGAATTCATTGTTGTATCTCCTGAAAAACTAGTAAAACTTTGACTTTTTAAAAACACTTTGGCCCACTTTAGAGCATTTTCGTAATGGACCATATTGCGACTTACATGAACCTGTAAGAAATCATGGTCAATCGATAGTGATGTTTCAACAGCATCAAAGTGATGAAGTAGTTGTTTAATCGCCTTTCGATTCGCCTCATTAGTAGATTGTTTGTTAAGGTAGACGAGTGTGGTTTTCAACAACCGATTTTCTGCTCGATTCAGTCCAAATTCGTCATATGCTACGTAAAACCGCTCTTTATGAGTTAAGTTATGTCTTATTTGTTTTGAAAAATTCATTTTACCCTTATATACAGTTAAGTTATCTTCGACTGAGTAGTAACTCGATTGAAGGCCCTTTCGAAGAATGCTTTGAACTTCTCTTATATACAATGTGATGAACAATTCAAAAATAGGCATTTTTTCGATACTTAAATTTGCTACATTAAATGTCTTACTAGGAAACTCACCTAGTGTTTTAAGCATTTTTAATAATATTATTTTTGATTCTGCCTTAGTTACTCCATGAATTTTAGGGAGAATTTGGAGCTGTTGCTGACTAGTAAATTGTAAGACACCTACATAGTTTTTAGCTCGAATTACTTTTCCAACTCCGCGCTTAGCAGAAAGCGATAGAAAATCAATTGCTGCGTCTCCATTCATTGCATTCATCTGCAGAATCATCTGTTCTAGTTGATCGAAAGATTTTTGATCGATGCTGCCCGGTCCGCTCACCGATAAAGTATCGTATTCTAACACTTCAATAACATTAGATTTTTTCATTACTCATAGATCTCTCTATAACTTTCAGGATTAGAAAAAGCAGATAACTGTAAAGCGTATTTCTTTTCTGGCAAGTCGATTTCAGGTGTCCCTTTAAAAATATCCTGGGTACTTATTTCGAAATCTTGTATGAACTTGAGGTGATCCTCTTTTGCATTATCTCCAAGAATCATTTGAATCTTACTATAGTCTTCGTAGAAGTATTCTTGTAATAAGGGGATAATCGCATTGATAAAAATTTTGCTCAATGTTTCAAGCGAAGGATCATTTTTTAGCGGTATAAAGTATGCATGTCCTAACGTATGCTCCCGGTCATAGAGCACTTCGATTCTATGGTTCATCACCTTCAGCATTTTTTCGATATTAATAGAACCAACCATAGCTCCTGATAATACTTGCGCGTCTGGCATCATTTCTATAAATTGAAATCTTCTTCTAAGTGCAGTATCCATCAAAGCAATAGAACGATCCGCAGTGTTCATTGTACCTAAGATATAAACATTATCTGGAACTCCAAATTCAGCTTTCGAATAGGGAAGCTGGACTGTCATTTCTTCATTCGCTCCAAGTCGTTTCGAAGGTTCAATGAGTGTAATCAATTCACCAAAAATTTTTGATATATTCCCTCGGTTTATTTCATCAATAATGAATACATATGGCTCTTGATTTTTCGAAACAGGTTCTGCTTGTTGAGGAAGATACTTTTGTAACAGCTCTTGTGCGTCATTTAAAGAAATACGTTTCAACCTGTATACCGTATTTAACGTTAAATTTTTACGCTTGTTTAATTCAAAGATGTTTTCATTAATATTTTTCGCAATCCATTCAACTTTTCGGCTTCTTTTGTAATGAGTGACTAAGTTATTTTTTTTATCTGTTATGTAGTCTGCTTCTGAATCCAACCATTCTGGATCCCCAACAATCACACCAATCGCATCAATATGCTTTTGATCTTTCAATGAAAATACAAGATCTCCGATTTTCATTTCATTATAAAAATCATTAAGAATGTTTTGCGTGTTTCCTTCGGGCTCTTTCGGACTATCTAGGTAATCTTCTCCAAAGTGGTCCCAACCAATTCGAATTCGATCATGTTCAAAGCAATCTCGTTTGACGGCATTAGCTCCACTTCCGCCAAGAGACACTTTCCAAACTTGCGCACTACTTTTTACGTGCATATGCTCGGAAACAATATCTACCTCTTGAGCTATTTCACAAAATTCTTTAAAAATTCCTGATTGAATTTGATATTCAATTTGAGTTTGGTCATCTTCTAAAGTTGGCTTGATTCCTTCAATAAATTCTTCGTATCCATATGATTGATGGAATGTCGTAAATACAATACGATTATTACGCTTTAAAGTATTGTATCGGTTTAAGACATTTTCGTAAGGTTCATTTTGCAGTGTACTTAACGGTTTTCCATCTATGATACTTACTGCATGGAGAATTGTGTGGAATGTCTTCCCTGTCCCAGGAGGCCCATATAAGATGGTGTTTTTTGAATGCATTGGTTGTAGAACCCCTATCTTCTTTGTAGTGTTTTGATCGTTGTCAGATGGTTTTATATCCTGAAGAATATACTGATAGCAATCCTTCAAGTACTGAAATGAAATAGTTAACTCACGTAGAATATCATCATTAGATAACTGTCGCTCCTCAATATCTGACAGAGTCAAAATATACACGAGTTGGACTTTTTTATATTCTTTCGTTCTTAATTTTTCTTTTATCTCTTCCACTGTTTCATTGTGATTAATAAAATCTACGTTAGTGGCTGTCGTGATTTTATATGAATAGTGTGCATCTTCAGTAAGTCGATAGTCTAACAATCGGTGATGTCGATTGATGTCCTCTACTGTCGCATTTTTTTGATCTAATTCGACCGCTATGCAAAACTGTACTTGTTGATTTATTTTTTCGGCAAAAATGGAGATGCTGGACGGATAAGCTGTATACTTTTTGTCTTTAAGTTGGCTCCATAAATAATGACGAACGGATGTATTAGCCCCGTCTAGCCATTTAGACTTACTTGAGGAGACAAGTTGATACGTTTCAGCAAACAATAAGGCAAGTTTATGTAGTTCGTCTGCTGCTTCACCACCGCTCTTTTTACGCGCTAAAATCTCAGGTTTCATCTCGTCAGTAGTTTTATCAGGACGAGTATACTTTGCACCTGCATAGTTAGATAAATGCATTAGAATCGCATTAAAATTAATCTCAGAGTTCATCCTCGTATTATTCCACCTTTTCATTTATTAGATCTCATCATTTCACTTCATTTGATTCGATTTGACGAAGTCTTTTCTCAATTTTGAATTCAAATTCACTTAGCGTTTGATCCACAACTCTCTTTGCTGCTTTTTCAATTTTATCGAGATTTGGGATAGGAAAATCAAATCCTATAATTTGATCTCGAGATAAATCATTCCATCCCCCAATATAAGCTGTCACCTCTGCTCTTCGCATCATCTTATTTAGTAAGTCATAAAATATGTTCGTCTCCGCTGCAACATAGTAACTGCCATCATTAATGGTTAAGAAAGGCTTCCCTGCCTTTGATTTCCCGTAACGGATATTCTTTACTGTGACCTCGTTTTTAATTACAGCATTATGCGCTTGGCACATGAGATAATGTGCACCCTCAAACACTTTCTGATTATTCATTCCGATCTCGGGTTGATCGAGTAGCTCTTTTCTTAATGCTTGAACAGCTCGTTTTTTTAAGTGTAGCTCTGGCAGAATACTGTCTTCTTGTATAAGCTGTACGTGTAATTCTTGTTTATATGTATGGAATAAATATTTCAGCACATTTGATTCCATTTGATTAATTTTTTCGTCAAAGAAACCTGGTAAGTAATAATCGTGAAGTGTAAATTCGATATGTGTTGTACTGAATTGTTTTGGAATTAGTTCAATGAAAGGGATTTGATGCTCAATAAAATATGCTCGTTTTTCAGGTTCAATTTGATGACTTACGAATATCTCAAAACAAATACTATTTTGCAGTTCCTCATTAGCTGCAAACACATCCACGATATAAGGTCCTACTTTTCTCTCGATTTCGCCAATCTCCGGAAAATAACCGTAGTATTCCAAAATATCAAAAAGTCGCATCGTTCCTTCGTTTTGAATGGGTATCATTTCGCTTAAATCTTTTAGTACTTTAGAATGATCACTCCATAAAAATTGAAATTCGACGTTTAATGTACTTGATCCACTAATCAAATCTGCAAGGTAATGCTTTGCATGAAAATGTAATATCGTTTCGGGTGATGTGGAACAATTTGAGTGCGCTTCATGTGCAAAATGATGTTCGCGGTTTTCTCCCTTTCTAAACCAAACTTTCTCTTTACAAAATGGGCAAGTATAGACCTTGTTCCGATCGCTAACTTCTGTAATGTGATGTAATTTCGAACCATTGTAAGCATAACTTAACTTTATCATCGGATAATGTTCCTCCACATTCATAATAAGTATAATTTTACCTTTATTACGGTCAGAACCCTTGTTTTTTAAATTGATAGGTGCTAATTATTTAACGGAAAATGTATAGTACAGACGGTATGCTATACTTAAAAAAATGATATGGAGTGAAGACTATATGGCCTCAAACGAAACAAAAGTAAAATCATTTCGTGTCTCACAAGAAGTGACCGAACATATTCAACGTCTAATGGAGGAACGACAGCTCACTACTAACCAGCTGTTCGAAGAATTCATTCAATTAGCCAATAAACAAGCCCCGGACCCTTTAATTGATGAGGAGAACAGCGTTCTAGAGTCGACATTGAATCAAATCGTCGCCCTCTTCAACGAGCGTGCGACTCGACTCGAGCGACAACAATCAGAAGCCCGACGAATTAATTCTAAACATATGGAGACGATCCGTGAGCTCGAACAAAGCGTCGTCGCTGAGAGTGACGAGCTTAAAATGGAGTACGACAAGAAAGTCGTGTTACTTCATGAGGAACAGGCCGAGCTTGAAAATCAAATAACACAACTTTCCGAGGAAAAGACACTCCTTCAATCCACATTAGATTCAGAACAAATTGCTTTCAAAGAAGAATTGAAGATACATAAGAAATTGATTTTTGATCTGGAAGGTAAAGTGAAGCAGCTCGAAGATGAACGTACTCAACTCAATCGTCAAAATCAAAGCTTGATGGACGTGGTCGACGATTTAAAAGGACGAACGCGTCGTTCAGATCAGTTGGAAGAAGAAAATCAAAAGCTGCACCTTGAGGTTCAACTTTTACGTCGTGAAAAAGAAGCATTCGATAATCGCCTGAAAGAACAGATTGAACTTGCTGTCCTTCGCGAACGAAACCATCAGCCAGACAACTCTTAAATCAACAGAAAAGGTACCTTATTCATTCTGATGTGAATGAACGAGGTACCTTTTCTTTTTATACGATCCTATTCTAACCAATCATTGCTTAGAATGAGCGAGTAGTTACAATTAAGATTTCATGCGCAATCCGTGAGTTTTAAATCGGTTACGCTTTTCTTCTAATTTTACTTTCATATCTACCGAGAACGCACTTTCGGGAGTATTGTAGGCACGTCGCGCTGCCATACTAAGCATTTTGGCCACATCTTCCGCGCGATCTTCCTGTAAGTCCATTGAGACAGCTCTCACGTACTGACGTGCTACTTCTCGATCACGTAGCGATTCAGGGACCTTCACATGACGACTTAATGCAAGGGCCAATTGAGCGGTCTCTAAGCGATAGCTTGTGCCACCTCCCTGCATGCGATTCAGTTCATTTGCTAGCTCGCTTTGCAGAAATACATTTTCCTTGTTTGTCATCGGTCACCCTCCTCTACTGTTCTTTTGATTAATTATATACCCTTTTCCTGAAAAATTCGACTTAAGTCATGCACGTTACAAAATGGATCGTCCCACGTCATGTTACCTTTGTATTCTTCTACAAGTTCGAGAAGTTTGTCTTTATCGCAAAGTTCCAATAGATTCGTCTTTTCGAGATCCTCTAGATCCTTTTGGCGAGAGGAGAAGATCTTGGTACATGCTAAGAGTTCAATGTCAGGGATATATACATCAATCGCCTCGAACAGACCTTCAATCTTATGACGGAATTCATTTTCTCTAAAGTCTTCCCGAGGTGGGAACTGAATCACCCCTTCGACAATTTCAATTTCGTATTCATAAAGTGCTTCTTTCAATTCAGGCGTCACAACACCCTCCGTCACGCGAATATCAATATCTCGCGTCGGACGATACTCGGCATCTTTATTCATCATTTCAATGAAGAGAAGAATCCCTGATGCGCCAACCACGACAAATTCGACTTCGATGTCTCTTGTGGCGCAAAACGTATCAAGCACGAGCAAGGTATCGATGATACTCTCCACGTCCTTGTATTGATTGGAGTAAGTCATGTATGTCCCTCCTAATAAAAATGACCCACTCTGATCCGGTATGTTAGGAGTCTTCGTGGGTCATGATGTATTTCACATCTCTCAATTTAATTCGTATTTAAATAGGCACTGAGAGCCCGCCGGATAATCTCATCTTCTGACACGTGTTCTTTTTGCGCGGCTTGCGTTAATCCGACGTATAAAGGATCTGTCAAATCAGCAAAACGAATCTGTACACGCATTGGTTTCACAGATTTAGTTTCGACTTCGAGCATACGTTGTTCCTGACGTTCGATCAACATCCGTTTCACTTCACGGAGTTCTTCACGTGTCATCTCGTACACCGTCTTGTCTCCTGAAGCTGTGTAATACTTCTTATTCTCGAGTAGCGCGAGCTTTGGATCTTCTGGCCACGACAATAACTCAGCAAGTTTCGTCGCGCTAAAATCTTGCTCGAGCGTCTTTTCTAAGATGTTCGGACCGAAGGTGTTCCAAAATGACACGAAGCGGCTGACTTGTGGTTGGGACATTCCAATTTTATTTAAGAAGTCTTTCCACGTTCCTTGTTCTTTTTGGAACTCTTTTTTTGTTTCCGGATCCCGGAATAGACTGTTCGCATGGGCAAGAATACGACACTTTTCGACAAAGCTAGTTGCTTGAATCGCATCGATGTGGTTGTAATATTGAACAATTCCGTCCATATCCTCAGGAAGCTTCTTCGTGATGATACGTGACAACCCCGTCGCCGGCAGGGCCTGATAAGGGTTCGTCACAGTCGTTGTCGCAGAGAATTCTTTCACGGCCTCGACTTGTTCCGTACGGCTATCCGTCGCTTGTTGATTCTGATTCACCGGAAGGTTGGCACTAAATGTCGAAATCTTCGGTGTATGTTTCTTACGGTTGCGTGTCATAACGAAAGGACCTCCTGAGCAAGTTGTAGGTAGGCATCGGTTGCTGGGCTCTTGTGATCAATGACCGGACGAGACTCCCGTTGTAGTGTCTGTACCTTCACCGCGTAAGGTATCGTCGTCAAAACCGGAATACCGACTTCTTTTCCGAGTTCTTCAAGTTCTTCGATTGTCGTGACATCCCCTTTTGAGCGGGCGCTCACCATTGTCGGGATGAACGCTGCGATATGGATGTCTTCCCGAAACCGTTTCATCTCTTCAAGCTCTTCTGGCGCCGAATAGACGGCGTCCATTGAGAACTTTTGCATCTGAACAGGCATGATGATGCGATCCTGGGCGACGAGTGCGCAACGAGCATACGGGTTGAGGGCAGAAGTCGATCCTGGACAGTCGATGAGACAGATGTCAAACAACTCATCAATCTTGGCGAGCTCTTCACTGAGTCGATACTCGTACCCGATTTGGCTCGTCAGGTCACTAGGTGAGGCCGAACGTCTGGTTGGCACAAGATAGACGGTACCTGTCTCATACTCGCATGTCACAATGACCTGTTCGATTGGTGTGTAGAATGGGTCATTCTCTTCTAGTAGACAATCGAGTAAGACTTTTCCTTCGTAATCGTTCGTGAGACCGAGTCCATTCGTCGAAGAGGCCTGATCGTCCGCGTCGATGACGAGGACACGTAATCCATCACGAGCATAAGCATGAGCCAAGTTTATGGTCGTCGTCGACTTTCCAACTCCGCCCTTTCGATTGTACAATGCGATTTTCTTCATGATTCGTCTCCTCGATTCTCGTCTGTGACGTCAATGATATTGTCATTCACTGTCCGCTCGATAATTTCCGTCAATAGCTCACTCACACTCCGATTTTGGGCATGCGCATACTGTTGGAATTGATCGGACAGCTCGGTCGGGATTCGTGCTGAAAGAACGGCAGATGGTTTCTTTGTTTTTTGAAACGGGCTGACTTTGACCTGTTGCATAGGCTCACGGGTCTTACGGGCCTCACGGATTTGTTTGACCGTCAATTCGTCGACACCTCGAGACTCGCCATCGATATACAGTCCCTGTTCGACGACTTCCTCGACATTGTCGAGATACATCAGTTCAAACAGTTTAGAAGCCGGTAACCTTGCAAGTGATGCTTCAAGTGGATGTAACGTCTCATAGGCTTTGATATACCGGGATGCGAGAGAACTTGACATCGATACGGCCTCGAGGAAACCGATCCATTCTTTTTTGTCATGCATCTCAGAACGAGCGATAACGAGACGCTTCCCAATCTCAAATACAGAAATCGTTTGAACTTTTGAGAGCTCGTTGATTTCATGAACCAGGTCCTCGACTTCTTTCGATACTGGAAGTTTTTGAACGAGTGTACTGATATTCGTCAAACCGCTCTGATACGGATGCTGCTCACTCGGCTTGATTTTATGAATGTTGCGATTCCGTGCCTTCATGATGTCCCACCTGCCTGTTGAACGACTTGCTTGGCCAATAGTCGAAACGGTTCGGCGAGCCCCTTCGATTCCTTGGAGCGGTACTGGATGACACTCTTCCCACTATCGGCAGCCTTCTCAATGAAAGTGGATCGTTTGATCAGCGGAAGGATCTCTATTGCCTCTTCCTTCGCGATGGCTTCCATTGCTTCATAGTATTCTTTATCTGCCTTTAACAAAGCATCCATGGCAACAGGAAGAATTCCCGTGATGACGAGGTCCGGATTATAGAACTTCTTCACTTTTTGTACGGTCCTTACCGTACTCGCAAGTTGATCGAATACGAGCTTCTTCGGCATAAACGGGATGACTGTCATATTTGACGTCGAAAGCACGACTTTCGAAAGTTCATTGATTGATGGGACCGAGTCTAAGATGATCCAATCAAACTCATTCTCGAGTGGTGCAATCATGTCCTTTAATAGAAAGAGCTTGTCTTGCTCGGAGATCAAATTGATCAACCTGGCATTTCGTTCATTCGAAGGGAGAAGACTCACGTGATACGTTTCATCATCAAATAGGACTTCTTTGATATCGAGATTGCGTGTATGTACATCAAACATCGTCATATACTTGATCGTGTCGGATTCTTTTAACATCAGCTTACTGAGTGAGCCTTGGGGATCCAAATCAATGATGAGGACTCGTTGCCCCAGTTCACCCAATGCGTAAGCCATATTTAAAGAACAGGTCGTCTTGCCTGATCCACCTTTCGATATGTAAAACGTGAGTATGTTCATCTTCTCTCCCCTTTCTATCTCATATCATGTCATAATCTTATTTTCCTTACAACATAAAAACGAGTGTAAAGCGAATAAACATCAATTTAATTTGTATACATAAAAAATAAAGTCGTTGTATACGATATTTACTAGACGATAGATCATGTATACGTTTCGACGTCGAATTGTATACATCCGTTTATGAGTAGCTTTGTCAGAAATTGATTTAACAAGAACAAATTGGATTCCTAAATCTCTTAAAGAATAAATACGTTATATAGTTGGATCTGACTTTAAATAATAGAAGAAGATATAGAAACCGTATTCTTCTGAGTTTAAGAAATATAAATAGATTATAGAGAGTTAAATAAAGATTAATAGAATTAGAAAAGGTAGAACACTTCCAAACCCAGTTATACCAGTCGCTCTGACAGTTTATGTGAAAAGAGAAACTTCAATGAGATTACTGTTTTTTTCATCAAGGCTTTTTTTCTTTCAATAAAGATTTGAGATTTAAGAAATAAAAGATGATTTACTTCGATAAACACTTGATTAAATAGTAATAGATTTTGATTTTTTTCCTAAAAGTAAAAACAGGGCAGGCGATACCTACAGACTACCTATGAATACAATTGAAAATAATAAATAGACAGAAACCACTCGTAAGAATAGGTCATTTTCATATCTTTTTTCAAAAATGAACATGGCAAAAAGACCATCATGCGATAGCCATTTTTGCCTGGGCCTCTTTTAATTGTTGATGGAGATAGAAAATCGGCTCCTCAAAGAACAGTTTATGGGTGCTCGAGTGGACCAAGTCCTCACGGTAATGAAGAAATGCTTGCTTTACCTCTTCGACGACATGTTTGAATGTTTCAGCCCCGAATGTATCGCTCATCGAGAAGAGTGAGTCACGGTTGACCTTGAGTGTGTCAAAATCGAAGAACTCCCCTACTCGCTTACGCAACTCAAACCAAAGGAGTTGAACTTCAGTGCGTTCTTTCTCTTTGATCTGTTTACTGTCTTGTGCAGCAGATAGTTGGACTTCGAGTAAGAGCGGTCGTGTCACGTTTTGAACCCGTTTCTTGAGCGAAATATTTTGTTTCACCATATTCAAGAAACGCTTACTGTCTTCAACAAGCGAGACCTGAAGGAATGTAAGACCAGACATCATCTTTTGGATAGCGAGTTTATGGCCGCAGTATTTAGGAAGGAACCCTTTGATTTCATCGTAGGTCAGGATGGCCTGTTCATTTGACTGGACATAAACATCTTTCTCGACTTGGACGATTGTCCGTAGCGCGAGTCGCAACGTGTTCACATTATCAAGCGCGATCAGTTCAGACAAGAGGCCGTGCCAAACAGACGTATACCCGGTCTTCGAATCGACCGTAGCACCGTCTTTAAACAAATCACGATAGTTTTCAAGGTAATCCGTCAATTGGATTGAAATCACTCCTGGAAAGTGACGGACCACCGTCATGAGACCATTCTGTTCGAAGGTCTTCAAGTTGTTATGTAGGGAGCGGACCGACGTGCATGCAAAATCCGCAAGCGTGTTGTCTTCTGCAAATTCAATCTTCCCTTGGTCATCAGCATAGGCGAGAATAGAGAGAATATGACGGATCCGAGACTTGGTCCACTTGAAGGCCGTGAAACAGGCTGGGATGTTATAATGATGTTGCTCGTAGCGATAGTGATCTGCGCGCTTCGTCCAACGCGTCAATCCGCTCATCGCGACCAATAGCTTGTTTGCAACCAAAATATGTCGATTCGTCTCCATCATCTCTCTTACACCTCCCCTATCCTAAAATATGCTAGTTTCAGTATCTAGCTCTTTCAAGATAGTGTCAAAGTGCGTTTTCAGTACGGCATTTTGTTACCAAAATGAAAAATGCGTTGATATAAAGCCATTTTGAACCGATGAAAACATGCGTTTTCAGTACGGTCATTTGTTACCAAAGTTGATTCATCCGCTCTATAGTGCCATTTCTGTAGAAAATAGAGTAGATTTTTTTAGTTGAAAAAGAGAAAAGTGTAGTTTCGGTACGGTGTTTTGTTACCAAAAAAGAAAAAGTGTAAGTTTGGTACGGTCGTTTGTTACCAAAAAAGAAGGAAATGTAGTTTCAGTACGGTCATCTGTTACCAAAAAGGTAAAAAGAGTCTCAAAAATTTATTTTCTATAGAGCCATGAAGCGGCAAAAATGTAGTTTCGGTACGGTGTTTCGTGACCAAAATGAGAAAATGCAATTTCAGTACGGTCATCTGTTACCAAAAAACAAAAAACGCAAGTTTGGTACGGTCATCTGTTACCAAAATGGTTGAAATCTGATATAAAGGAAATGCATATTCACCAAGAAAGGCGATTTGACTGAATATCTATCGAATCTTAAGATGAAAATTTAGGGAGGGTAGATTCAAACCACCCCCATGTTTTAAGAAGAATGAGAGAAAAGTGTAAGTTTGGTACGGTACAAGCAAAGATATAATTCAGGATGCCCGACGATACTCGACATCATTGGACGTGGTGGTTCCAACTTCACTGTCAGATTCGAATCGTCTTGATCCATGTGAAACAATGAAGTAAATCAATTGAAAAAGAACCCAGATAGACTGGGTTCTTCGAGATAACAGTTACAACAGTAATGTGTCCACATGACCCGGCAATTCCCAAGATTCCAATGGATAGAAGGTGAAGAAGTAATAATCGCCGGAACGGTGCCAATCCTTCAGGATGAAATCATGTTCCTTGATTCGATCCAGATTCAACTCAAGCTCTTTCAGGTTGTCGGCCTTTCGGACCTTGTTGAATCGAATTGAATAGGTAAATTGGCGCCAGTGCCTTCGGACGGGTTGTTGCTCCCCTGTCTGGATAGAGCTCATCCGCTCTTTTTGTAGGACGAAGGCTAGGTGATAGGCGAAACTGCCTTTCAATTGTTCGATCTGTTCCCCGTAGATGCTGACGATCTGTTGTTTCAACAGGTCGTCGTAGATTTCCTCACTGACCGTGACGATGACTTGGCTCTCGGCTAATGTCGTCGCATTTTTAATGGTCACCGAGGAGAACAGGCCTCGGATGAAGAAGTCCCCGTCCTCGTTGTGTCCTGCGACCCGATAATAACCGAGCTTCATGAGACGTTGCGTCGTCAAATCGTAGCTTTTCCCACTATCGTTCGCATACAGCTTCTTGACGAGCTGCGAGAGCGGGAAGATGATTTTCCGGCTAGTCTGGAACGTCATGTCCCGATATGCGAGAATCTCTGTGAAGGCTTCGAAGTCTTTCGAGTCAAGGTCCGGTACCCTCCCATTCAATTCTTGGATGAATTCTTTGCTGACGAGGACCGAGAGGTGGTCGGGAATCCCCTTCTTGTATTTCGGGATCACCGTGTCATAGTTTTGAAGCTCGAGATTCAGCTGCGACGCTTCGTTCAGTTTCTCATCCAACAGGTCTGTCTGGTTCTTGATGCGGTCGGACATACCGAAGAACGGGATATCGACGGCGAGCGTCGGAGAGTGGTGCGCAGTCGGCTGGTTGAGATCTACTTCTTTGGCGACCTCCCATAGAATCATCAAAACATCCGTCTTGAGTGAGGTCTTCTTCTGATTCACTGTCTTTTGGGACCAGTAAGGATACGTATGGATTAACAGATTCGGATTCTCAGCCCATTCTTTCAATTCTAGGATGCATTGTTGCATATAATCGTCGATGGTTTTCACGTGAAACTCTTTCAGGAAGGCCTCAGGGCCGACCAAATGATGATATGCGGTAATCATCTCGAATCGGGCACGCAATTCTTTCTTCGGGCCACGCCCCTCTTCGTAGTTTCGGATGGCAGCCTGCACCCATCGTTTCTTTAGTTTGTTGAATGAATGATAACGTATCTTCTTATAAGAAGCCTCTAAATTTTCGAATTGATAGTGCTCTTGATAAAGTGTCGTGACGAATTCCTGGATATCAAAGATAGACACGCTGTGGAGAATCTCCTCCATGCGATGCCTTTGAATAGCCGTGACCGCTTGAGAAATGATGAGTTGTTGCGAGCGGCCATTGGAGGTTGATTGAGTCTCCATATTGATCACCTCTTCTAAGGATAAATATAGCACAAATTAAGTCGTATTTTTTTATCCAATTTAAATTATTTCAAATACCGTAAGTTTTTATAAAAAGTATGCGCCGGCGCATACTTTTACTTCTTAATTGAATTAAATAGATTATGATAATCAAAGCTCATTGATGGTCAATTCTACTAATATAAATTAATCAGAGTCATCTATAAATTAATATGGAAATAAAGTGATTAAATCGTTCTCATACAAAATTTAACACTATAAAGATCTGGAATCCTAGGGATTTCATTATTACTAGGAATTTAAATACGACTATAAAATAGGATATTGCGATGATGATAATGACTTGCTCATTTTTTATACTAAAAATGGTCTTAAAGATTTGTGTTTAATATAAACTTTCATAGTTATGAGAATTCATTGAAATACATATGATTGATGCCAAAGGAGATATTTTTTATTTTCCTCGAACAGTGTGATTTTCGATGATAAGGATATGTTTGGTATTTCCGGAATGACGTTTAAAACTTTATGAGACAGTAACATGTTGCCGAGCTCATTAAATGATATTAAACCTTTGTCGAATAAAGCGTCATGATGTGCACATAATAGTAATCCATTATAGGGATCCAAGCGTTCCTTATTAGTAGAGTCCTTCCAAGGTTTCGCATGAGAAGCTTTAAGAAGTTCTGGCACGTTAATTCCACATACTGCACATTCGTTATTCCAAAGGATAGATAGTCGATCCTTGTAGAGATTTTGCCCGATCCGCATGTTTGCGATTGCACGTTTTTCAGTTAATTGATTAATATCATCTAATTCTAAATGGCTATTTTGAACAGCAATATTATTAATTAATGAAGAGGCGAGAAAGTCATTACAAGGGTATAAATAGCCAGTATTATCCGCACCATTTTTTTGAAATGGTGCGTATTCCACAGGGAGCCGACTTTCAATTTCTGCCCAATGAGTCCGAATATGTAGTGGATGACTCAATATCTGATAATCCACTGGAACAAAAAAATAATGAGATTGTTCAAATTCTCTAATAGATGTATTTGTTTCAACAGTCCCTATTGCAACAATACTCCCATTTGTGTAATGAAAAATGCGATCGTTTTTTTGTAATTCAATCATCCTTGAATAATAGTGGGGAATGTTACCGAAAGAGTCTTTTTGAGGGCATTGTATAAGTTTATCTTTCATTTGTTGATCGTAAATGTCATTTTGCATAACAATGAAAAAATTCATAAGTCCTCCTGTGAGAAAAATAATATTTTATATATTGTATCTGATTCTTATATTATAGTTTGCATTCTTAAATCATTTATCAAAAAAACCATAAAAGTTAGCACATTGCGGCTAACTTTTATGGTGTAAGTATCACTTTAATTCTTTAGCTTCTATCAGTACAGCTTGAGGGATTTTACCTAAAAAGTAATCTTCAATTACTTCCCAAAACGTAGCAGTGTCCATTTTGTTTTCAAAAATGTGCTTCAGCATCGCAATTGATAATTTGTGACGATAGTGAACATTATTTAAAATTTGATTTTGGTACTTTTCTGGATTTTTTATCAAACTCTCAAGAGTAAGAGTGGAGTTTATACGTATATAAATTTCAGGAGTGTTTCCACCTTGCAATTGATAATTAATTAATTTAAAGGCTTCAAGAATTCCAAACGTAATGGTTAATCGGTCCATCGGTTTACGTACACTTTTTGACAAATAAATATTGTAACTCCCATCTTCTTGCCGATCAGCTTGAGAACTTAAATAGTGAGAAGCCTGCTTTTGTATAAATTTAAAGAAGTCTTCATAGGTAGATCCCACTTGATAACCGGATATTTCATTGGATTTTATCACAGGTTTTGCATTCGTAGCGGAATTGAGTGTATTATATCTTACCATTGAATGAAGAATAATTTGAGCTAAGCTAGATGCTTCATACTTATCAATCTTTAAAGACTTTTGAATCCATTCCTTTAGATGTTCCGGTTGGAAATACGTATTAGTTAAAGCATAACGACTAAAGAATTGATTAATGCTTTGAAGTTTCTGAGAAAACTGAGCAGTAATGTATTCAAGTGTGTGTTGACTTTGGAAATTCAAAATGAATGTAGGATCTACTTCATTTAAGAAATTCAATTTAATCATTTCATCATGCTCATGAAATCTTCGTTTAAAGTCTGGAAATGAAAGTTTACGATATTTTTTTTCCCAGATTTCTTTTAGATTGAGTTCGTAAATCGCGCTGTGTAGATTCGAGTTAATTGGACGAATATAACGAGCAAATTCGCGGTTCTGATTTTGTCTTAAAAGTTTTTCTCCCTGAGGTGTAACTGTAAAGTACTCTCTAGAAAATAAGCCACGAGGACGGGCTACAAAGGGAGCGAAACCGAACTTGTTCACAAAATCTTTTTCAATTAAAAGCAAAGCGGTTTTTAATTTCCCTTCCACGTCGGTATCTTCAATTCGGTTATTGGATGTGAAGATATAAGCAAAGTCTTCCACGTTTACTAACAAGTTACGGGCACGTTTTTTTTCTTTATAAATGTTATAAATTTTTTGGGCAACAAGTTGTAATTCACTTCTTCGAATTGTAGACATACCATGTAACCTTTTAATATGAGAAAAGTCATTCTTCAAAAAGTCAAAGTACGCATGACCTGAAATGGATTCATCTCGAGCTGCTCGACCAATCTCTTGAACATAATCGCAAACATTTCCTGTCGGTGCATAATGATATACGACATTGATGTCAGGTAAATCAATACCCATTCCATATGCTTTAGTGGCGAACATTATTTTTGAATCGCCGTTAGCAAACTTTTGATGATTTTCGTCTTTATTTGCTTTATTCAAACTCCCGAAATATACGACAATTTCTTTGGAAAGCCTTGGGTGGTGCTCTTCAATGTAAGTTTGCAGCTGATTGATAAGAGGTATTGTCGGGAAGTATACTAGCACTTTAGAATTTTGTTTCATAAAATATTTTAATCGTTTCGAAACGAATTCAAATTTTGCAAGGCGGTACTCATTTGTTTTCAAATCTTTTGAATGAGTATCGATCTTCATTTGAATGTCATTTCTTTTCACTTGCCCAAGATAAAACTTAGGGTTTATTAATCCCAAACTATCACGAGTTTCTTTATACATATCCTCTTCTCCACCATAAATTGCAGTTGCGGTGAATGTAGCAATTGGAAACTTCATTTCTTTACGCAACTTTTGAAGGTAAGGACCTAGATACCAGTAATCTGAACGGAAAGCCTTTCCCCATGTAGTGACAATATGTGCCTCATCCACTATAAATAAGCCTACTTTAGTTTCCTCACCAATTAACATTTTAATGTCAGATCTACTCAAAAGTGTTTCAGGAGAAATATATAAAATTGCTATTTCCTTATTTCGAATACGTTCTTGAATTTCAGCTTTTTCAGCCGGAGTTACATTTGAATTTATTGTAGCAACATTATGAATGCCGCGTTCTTTTAAATTTCTGACCTGATCGTTCATTAAACCTATAAGTGGTGAAATAACGATCGTTAATAATTGATGTTCTTTGTAAATTAAAAAAGAAGGGAGTTGGAACATTACGGATTTTCCAGCACCTGTTGAAGAGGTGATAAAAATGTCTCTGAAAGGTAGCTGCTTTTGTGCATTATCAATTTCTTCAACGATATCGTGTATGATCTGAGCCTGAGAAACATCTATTAATTCTTTCGAATGGTCAGGATCTTTGTACATTTTTAAAGTTCTAAATGAGCTGTATCCAAAATATTCATCTAATACTCGAAGGTATTTCGATTCATCAAACTTTTTCACTGATAACGACTTTTGAGTGAAGGTGATTTTGATTTTTTTATTTAATTTTAAAAGGGTAGATAAACGATTGAAGTAATTATTAATAAATAAATCATGTTGATTTGAATGCACGACATTGACTAGTTGTGTATTTTCACTATGTAGTAATTTGTTTGTTATAAGTAAAAAGTCTGTTTGATCTTCTTGCAATTCTAAAACAATATCATATGCGTCATAGCTGTCCATGGATTGACTTAAATTAGGCAAATCCTGATAAAATGGAGTCAGCATATCCAAAATGTCTTGATCAATAGAATATGATGCATAGACATTGTCTAATTTGATTACATTACTATAAAATTTCACTACGGCTTCGAAATTAGGAGCGATAATCTCTCGATCATCTTCTTCAAAATCGCTAAGAACCTCACTAAAATTGTCGAAGGTATAAAAGATTGGAAATGTAGAATGGTAAAGATTGTTATATAATAATTGCATATCGAAAAAATTGTCTAATTGATTATAAATGTAAAACTGGTACTCTTCTGCAGTGCACCAAAAAAACGCGTCAGATGATCCCATTTTTTTAACTACATTTGAGAGTACAGACGAAGAATTTTCAAAAGCTTCTAAAGGTTGAGGGAAAGAGTCGTCTAATAGTTTATGATCGGAAAGATCTTTTAATTCATCTGGTTTAAATCCAAATAATACAAATAATGTTTTTCTAGAACTCGATTCATTTTTAATATGTTTTTGTAGATCTTCTTTTGAAATTCGTAAAAGTGGTTTCATGATATCTCTCCTTTTCCAAATTATATCAAACAGTCATTAACAATAGAGGTGTAGCATGATTAAATCCTTATTTTTAAAACGATTTATTACTAATAATTTTGATGTTAACGAAAAACTATATCTACCAGACGTTAAACAAAAACTAGTAACTTTTTTGGGGAGAGATAGTTTAAATATTGATGACTTAGATCTAATTGAATTTTTGAAAGATGCAGGCTTTAATGAAATTGAAATTCAAAAAGTAACTCATAAGAAAGATGAGTCGAAGAAAGTAGATATATTAGAGGATGAGGATGAAGAGGAACAAGAAGAGTTAACATTAGATCTTTTTTTTGACACTATTTATGATAGTGACGAACATTTAAAAAAAGCTGGAGATTTTCGTGATAATCGAAGAATGCTTGAACTTTATCACAACGATCAGAAAAGAGATGCAACTACATTTGAAAAATTAGTACGCAATAATCAGCATCTTGTTAAAAGTGTAGCGGCTAAGTATTTATTCTTGAGTAAAAGTTTGACCCTTGAGGATTTAATAAACGAAGGCAATTTCGGATTAATGAAAGCCATTGAAAAATTTGATTTAAGTAAAGACAATTCGTTTTCAACATATGCATTTATCTGGATTCGCCAAAGTATTACGAGAGCAATTGCAGATAAGAGTAATATGATTAGAATTCCTGTACATGCTATCGAGAAAATTAATAAATTAAATCGAATCGAAAGAGAAATTGAGGCTGCAAAAAGTAACGTTAATATTCAAGAAGTATGTCAAGTAATGGAGATAACTGAGGAAAGTTATTACAGATTAAAAGAAATTCAATATAGATTCTTACATGAAGTTTCACTGAATTCAAAAATTACTGTAGAAAATGAGAATGATGAAATAATTGATTTCATTCCAGCGATGGATAGTGATTTTTTAAAAGAAATAAAATCTATCGATGACATCATTTTACTTCAGGAAGTTTCGGCAGTCGTCC